>NZ_BAAGAB020000006.1:0-87233 GCF_047159895.1 Lysobacter xanthus | reverse complement strand
AGCAGCTGTTCAATCTCGCGCACCGTCACGCCGCCGTCGGGCTGCGCCGCACGCACGGCCTCCAGCAGGTGGGCGAGATGGCGGGCGCTCGGCGAACGCGGTCGCCCGGCGCAGCGGATCGCATCGGCATAGGCCGCCGCGCGCCAGGCGAGCGGCTGCGGCCGCGTGCTGCCGCGCGCGGAGGCCGCGACCACGTCCAGCACCCGCAGCGCCACCGCGTCGCCCTGCGTCGCCTGCGCGCGCGCGAGCGAGAGCTGCGCCTCGCGCGTGCGCGCATCGCGGATGCCGTGGCCGAGCCGCAGGAAATGGAATGCGCGCGTGAGTTCCGGGATCGCCTGCGGCGCGCCCAGCGCGGCGTCGACATCGCCCAGCCGGCGGTCGACGTCGGCGACGTCCGCGCTCGCCGCGCTGTCGCGCTCCACGCGCAGGTCGCGCGCCTCCTCGAGCAGCGCGCGCGCTTCGGGGCTGCGCCCGGCCTCGTGCAGCACGTCCGCCTGCGCGACCAGGCTCTGCGCGATCGCGACCGGATCGCCGCGGTGGCGGTCGATCGCGAGCGCCGCCTGCAGCGACGACAGCGCCGCCGGCAGCCGGCCGAGCTGCCATTCGACCTGCGCGAGCGCGAGATGGCTGTCGCGCAACTCCGCGCTGGTGGGCGGCAGGCGTGCGCTCAACTCGGCATGGCGCGTGCGCAGCGGCAGCGCGGCATCGCGATAGCGCGACTGGTCGACCAGCACGTCGGCGAGTTCGCGGCGCACCGCGAGCGTCACCGGATGGAACGGCCCGTGCACGTCCTGCGCGGCGGCGAGCGTGTCGACCAGCTCGCGTTCGGCGCGGCCCGGGTGCGCGAGGCGGCGTTCGACCGTCGCGATCTGCCGGCCGATGTCGACCTGCAACGGATGGCGCGGGCCCACT
This sequence comes from Lysobacter xanthus, assembly GCF_047159895.1. NCBI lineage: Bacteria > Pseudomonadati > Pseudomonadota > Gammaproteobacteria > Lysobacterales > Lysobacteraceae > Lysobacter > Lysobacter xanthus. The sequence continues at coordinate 86,321 of NZ_BAAGAB020000006.1, read as the reverse complement.
TCGGCATCGAGTCGTGCGCGGGCCTCGCGATAGGTGTCGAGCGCCGCGTCGAATTCGCCCTGGTCGACCTGCAGCGTCGCGAGGTCGAGGCGGCTCTCGATCTCGGCGACCGCCGAGCCCGGCGCGTCCACGGACTGCCGCAGCGCGAGCGCGCGCACGAACAGGTCGCGTGCACCCCGCGCATTGCCGAGCGCGCGCTCGCAGCGGCCGAGCTGCGAGAAGAACTCCGCGGCCGGCGCGGGCATCGCCGTCTGCCGGGCCTGCGCGATGCCGAGCATGGGCCGCATGCCGGCAACGCAGCCGCGCGGGTCGCCCGTGCGTCGCAGCACGTCGCCGCGCAGCGCGACCGCTTCGACGCGCAGGCTTTCGGGCATGTCGACGCCGTGCTCGAGCAGGCCGCGCTGGCGTTCGAGCAGGGCGAGCGCCTGCGTGTAGTCGCCCAGGCCCATGCGCAGCCGCGCGACGAGGCCGAACAGCTCCGCCTGCGCGGCCGGTTCGCGCGCGAGCTCGCGGTCGCCGCGCTCCACCGCGGCGTCGAGCAGGCTGCGCAGGTCGACGCCGCCGGCATCGCGCGATTCGGCGGCCTTCTCGAAGACGCTCGCAATGAAGTCGCGCATGGCCTGCGCCCGATGCGCCTCGTCGACCGCCTCGCGGCTCTGCCGCCACGTCACGCCGACCGCGATCGCGACGAAGGCGACCGCCGCGACGCCGCCCGCGAGCGCCCAGCGGTGGCGCCGCAGGTACTTGCGCGCGACGTAGAGAAGGCCCTGCGGCCGGGCCTGCACCGGGCGCCCGTCGAGATGGCGCGCGAGGTCCTCGCTGAGCGCCTCGACGGACGGATAGCGATCCTCCGGCGACTTGCACAGCGTGCGCATCACGATGTTGTCGAGGTCGCCCATCAGGCGGCGCGCACGACGCCGCAGCTGCTGCCGGTCGAACCGGTCGCCCTTGAGCTCGGCCTCGCGCAGCAGGCGCTGCGACGGACGCACCGGATCGACGCTGAGGATCGCCTCCTCCCACTCCGCATCGCTCTGGCGCTTGAGGCGGTACGGCTTGTTGCCGGTGAGCAGCTCGTAGAGCACGACGCCGAGCGAGTAGACGTCGGTCATCGTGGTGACCGGCGCGCCGCGGATCTGCTCGGGCGCCGCGTAGTGCAGGGTGAACGCGCGCGCGCCGGTGCGGGTGTGGTCGATGCGCGGGGCACCGCCGTCGAGCAGCTTCGCGATGCCGAAGTCGAGCAGGCGCACCTGCCCGTCGCGCGTCACGAGGATGTTCGACGGCTTGAGGTCGCAGTGCACGACGAGGTTGGCGTGCGCATGGCTGACCGCGGCGCAGACCTGCCGGAACATGCGCAGGCGCGCATCGAGCGGCACGTCGAGGCGCTGCCAGTAGCGGGTGATCGGCTCGCCCTCGACGTATTCGAGCGCGAGGTAGGGCACGCCCTCGCCACTGACGCCGGCGTCGAGCAGGCCCGCGATGTGCGGATGCGCGAGCCGCGCGAGGATCTGCCGCTCGCGCGCGAAGCGCAGCCGCAGGTTGTCGTCGGTGAGGCCGGGACGCAGCAGCTTGAGCGCGACGCGGCGCTGGTAGAGGCCGTCGGCGCGCGAGGCCCGCCAGACCTGGCCCATGCCGCCCTCGCCGAGCAGCTGCTCGAGGCGGTAGGGCCCGACCTCGCTGCCCTCGCGCAACAGCGCCTTCGGCACGATGGCCGGCTCGGCGAGGAAGTCGTCGCGGCCGTCCTCCAGCGCCAGCATCTTGGTGAGCTCGGCGGCGAGCTCGGCATCGTCGCCCGCGATCTCGCTCAGGCGACCGCTACGCGCGTCGGGCTCGAGCTCGAGCAGCTCGTCGAGGTGCGGCGACAGGCGCAGCCAGCGTGCGGGATCCATGGCTCAGCGACCGCGCACGTCGCGGCTCAGGCGGCCTGCTCGTCGCCTTCCAGGCTGGCGAGCAGGAACAGCCGCGCCTTCTGCCAGTCGCGGCGGATGGAACGCTCGGAGCGGTCCTGCAGCGCGGCGATCTCGAGTTCGGACAGCCCGCCGAAGTAGCGCAGCTCGACCACCTGGGCGAGGCGCGGATCGACCGCCGCCAGCTTGTCGAGCGCGCCGTCGAGCGCCAGCAGGTCCTCGTCGAGGCGGATCGCGCCCTCGCCGTCCTCGGGGATCGAGGTGACGCGCTCGAGCCCGCCGCCGCGCTTCTGCGCGAGGCGCTGGCGCACGTGGTCGACCACGACGCTGCGCATCGCGGTGGCCGCGTAGGCGAAGAAGTGGGCCCGGTCGCCGAACTGCGCGCCGTGGCTGCCGATGAGCTTGAGGTAGGCCTCGTGGACGAGCGCCGTGGCGTCGAGCGTCTGCTCGTGCTGGCCGGCCAGCTGGCGCCGCGCCATCGCATGCAGTTCCTCGTAGAGGGTGCCGAGCACGCGGTCGAGCGCCTCGCGGTTGCCGTCGCGCGCCGCGTCCAACAGTAGGGTGATGTCGGCGTTGTCCGTCATGGCGTCAGGCTCCTCCGGGGGCCGACTATACGCCCGCGAACCGTGCCGGCCCTGGCCCGGAAGGCATGGCCGGCAGCTCCCGTTGGACCGGCGGTCAGCGTTGGCAGGCCGGACACCAGACGCTTGCACGTTGTCCGATCGACGCCTGCCGCAGCGGCCGCCCGCAGGTCCGGCAGGGCGCCCCGCCCCGACCGTAGACCGACAGCTCCCGCTCGAAGTAGCCCGGCGCCCCGTCGGGGCTGATGAAGTCGCGCAGCGTGGTGCCGCCGCGGGCGATGGCGTAGCCGAGGATTGCCTTCGCGGCCTCGGCCAGGCGGCCGTAGCGGACGCGCGAGATCTTGCCGGCCTCGCGCAGCGGTGAGATCCCGGCCATGAACAGGGCTTCGGCCGCATAGATGTTGCCGACGCCCACCACCACCGCCTGGTCCATCAGGAAGGTCTTCACAGGCGCGCTGCGGCCGCGCGAGCGGCGGAAGAGGTAGTCGCCGTCGAAGGCGTCCGACAGCGGCTCCGGGCCGAGGCCGGCGAGCAGGTCGTGCGTGGTACCCGGCGGCTGCCAGAGCAGGCAGCCGAAGCGGCGCGGGTCGTTGAAGCGCAGCACGCGGCCGGAGTCGAGCGACAGGTCGACGTGGTCGTGCGCGCGCAGCGGCGTCCCGGCCGGCAGCACGCGCAGCGAGCCGGACATGCCCAGGTGCAGCAGCGCGCTGCCGGCGGCGGTGTCGAGCAGCAGGTACTTCGCGCGCCGGCGGACGACGTCGATCCGCTGGCCCGGCAACAGGTTCGACACCTCCGGCGGGATCGGCCACCGCAGGTCGGGGCGCCGCAGCGTGACGGCCGTGACGCGGCGGCCTTCCACGTGCGGTGCCAGGCCGCGGCGCGTGGTCTCGACTTCGGGCAGTTCGGGCATCACGGCGTCCGGGGCGGCGAGCTTGCAAAGTGGCGACGACGGCCGCATCCCGCAAGCGCCGCGTTCACGCGGCATCCGAAGACTGGCGCGTGCGTGAACCGCTTGCGCGGTCCCGGTTTCCAGCCATCTCCCGTGCATACGGCGATGGCATGATGCATACGTCGCCCCATGCGACCCGGCTTCGCGGCCGCTTTCCCCCGGAGTGTTCGATGTCCTCTTCCCTCAGCGATTTCCTGGTCGGCGGCGCACTGCAGCTGGGCTGGGGATCGATGCTGGTCTACCTGCTGGTGGCCACGCAGATCACCATCTTCACCGTCACCCTCTACCTGCACCGCTCGCAGGCGCACCGCGCCGTCGACTTCCATCCGGTGCTCGCGCATTTCTTCCGTTTCTGGTGCTGGCTCACCACGTCGATGATCACGAAGGAGTGGGCGGCGATCCATCGCAAGCACCACGCCAAGTGCGAGACGGAAGAGGATCCGCATTCCCCGCAGGTGAAGGGCATCGGCAAGGTGTTCTGGCAGGGCGTGGAGCTCTACCGCGAGGCGCGCTGGCAGCGCGAGGACATCGAGAAGTACGGCAAGGGCTGCCCGGACGACTGGATCGAGCGCCACCTCTATACCCCGTACGCCACGTTCGGGCCGACGCTGCTGCTGTTCCTGAGCTTCGCCCTGTTCGGCTTCAAGGGCGTGGCCGTGTGGGCGATCCAGATGGCGTGGATCCCGTTCTGGGCCGCCGGCGTCGTCAACGGCCTCGGCCACTGGTGGGGCTACCGCAACTTCGAGACCACCGACACCGCGACCAACCTCGTGCCGTGGGCGGTGTGGATCGGCGGCGAGGAGCTGCACAACAACCACCATGCCTTCCCCTCGAGCGCGAAGTTCGCGCTGCGCAAGTGGGAGTTCGACATCGGCTGGGCCGCGATCAAGACGTTCGAGGCGTTCGGGCTGGCGAAGGTGCTGCGCGTCGCACCGAGCCTGGACGTGCGACCGAACATCGAGATGCCCGACGGCGAGACGCTCAAGGCGCTGCTCGCGATCCGCTTCCAGGCGATGACCGACTACTACCGCACGGTCACCCTTCCCGCATTGCGCGAGGAAGCCGCGGCGGCGGGCGCGAAGGCGAGCCAGCTGCTGCCGTCGAAGCTGCGCAAGGGCCTCGCCGACGGCGGGCGCTGGCTCGACGACGACAAGAAGGCGCGCCTCGCCGCGTTCCTGGCCGAGCGTCCGAAGCTCGCGACCGTCGCCGAGTACCGCGCGCGCCTGGCGCAGGTGCTCGACGAGCGCTCCAGCGACGCGAAGGCGACGCTCGCCCGGCTGCACGCCTGGTGCCAGGAGGCCGAAGCGAGCGGCATCGCCTCGCTGCAGCAGTTCTCGGCGCGCCTGAAGGGCTATGCGCTCGCGCCCGCGCACTGAGATGCGACCGGGCATCCGCCACCTCGGGGCCGCGTTGATCTGCGCGGCCCCGTCGTTTGCGGCGCTGGCCGGCGCGCCCGTCGCGTCGACCGGCGACTACCTCGCGCGCATGGACACCGACGGCGACCGCCGCGTGTCGCTCGCCGAGTTCCAGGCCTGGATGGGCTATGCCTTCGAGCGCATGGACCGCAATGGCGACGGCACGGTGACGCCCGACGAGTTGCCCGGCGGGCGCGGCAAGGCCGTGTCGCTCGTCGAGCACCGCGCTGCGCTCGCCATCCGCTTCGCGAAGCAGGACGTCAACCACGACGGCCGGCTCGACGCGCGCGAGCTCGCCGCGCCGCCGCAGCGCTGAGCACGATGCGCACGCCGCCGCCGATCGACGGCGTCGGCCCCAGTCGCGTGCAGTTGCGCCCCGGCGACGGCGACACCGTGCTCGCCGCGCTCTGCGCACGCTTTCCCGCGATCGACGCGGCCACGTGGCGCGACCGCTTCGATCGCGGTCGCGTGCTCGATGCCAACGGCCGCGCGATCGCCGTCGACGCGCCGTTGCGACGCGGCGGCGACGTCCACTACTACCGCGAGGTGATCGACGAGCCGGTCTGTGCGGGCGTCGAAACGCTGCTGCACGTGGACGACGACCTCGCGGTGGTCGACAAGCCGCACGGGCTCGCGGTGGTGCCGGCCGGGCGTCATGCGAGCGACACGCTGCTCGCGCGACTCGTGCGCCGGCTCGGCGTGGCGGACCTCGCCCCGCTGCACCGCATCGACCGCGACACCGCGGGGCTCGTGCTGTTCTCGATGCGCGCCGCCACGCGCGAGCGCTACGCGGCGCTGTTCCGCGAGCGCACGATCCACAAGCGCTACGAGGCCATCGCCGCGCCGGCACCGCACCTGGTGTTTCCACTGGTGCGCGAAAGCCGGATCGAACGCGGCTCGCCGTTCTTCGCCATGCGCGAGGTGGACGGCGCGGCGAATGCGCGCAGCCGCATCGATGTCATCGCGCGCGGCGACGTGGCGTGGCGCTATGCGCTCGAGCCGGTGACCGGTCGCAAGCACCAGCTGCGGGTGCACATGGCCGCGCTCGGCCTGCCGATCGCGAACGACCGTGTGTATGGGCCTGCATACGTCGGCGAAAAGCCGCTCGCGCTGCTCGCGGCCTCGCTCGATTTCGTCGACCCGCTGACCGGCGAGCGCCGCCGCTTCGACAGCCGGCAGTCGCTCGCGCCGTAGGGCGTTACTTCGCGCCCGGCGTCCCGAACAGGATGGCCCGCTCCGCCTCGGTCGGCGGCTTGGAGTACGAGGCCGCCGCGCCCTCGTAGGTGCGCAGCGTCGCCGGCCGCTCGCCCACCTGCCGGAACCAGCGCGCGAGGTTCGGGGTCGCGGCGAGGTCCTGCTGGTGCGCGGTGTGCGGCACGATCCACGGGTAGATCGCCATGTCGGCGATCGAATACGCATCGCCCGCGACGAATTCGCGGTCGGCGAGGCGCTTGTCGAGCACGCCGTACAGCCGCGCGGTCTCGCGCACGTAGCGCTCCATCGCGTACGGGATCTTCTCCGGCGCGTAGACGTTGAAGTGCCCGTTCTGCCCCGCCATCGGCCCGAGCCCGCCCATCTGCCAGAACAGCCACTGCAGCGTTTCGGTCCGGCCGCGCAGGTCCTGCGGAATGAAGCGGCCGGTCTTCTCCGCGAGGTAGAGCAGGATCGCGCCGGACTCGAACAGCGAAAGCGGCGCACCGCCGTCGGCCGGGGCGTGATCGACGATCGCGGGAATGCGGTTGTTGGGCGCGATGGCGAGGAACTCGGGCTTGAACTGGTCGCCCGCGCGGATGTCGACCGGCACGATGCGGTGCTCGAGCCCGGTCTCCTCGAGGAACAGGCGGATCTTGTAGCCGTTGGGCGTGGCCCAGTAATGCAGGTCGATCATGCGTGCCGGTTCCGACGTCGGGAGCGACGATGCTAGGCCCCGCAAGGAAAGCCGGCGTCGTCGCGATGCGCACGCAGCGTTGCGACGGCCGCCGTTTGACCGCGCGACGACCCGTCGCGCGCTAGCGTCGAGCGCTCCGACCGGGTCGCCTCCATGGACCGACAGACCGATGCACCGCCGCCGCGTGGCCCGCTGCAGCCGCCGCGCGACCGGTCGCGACCGCCGAAGCCCGGCCTGCCGACGCGCCTTCGCGAGGCGATGCAGCCGCTGCCCGACGTCGAGGATCCCGCGTTCGCCGAAGCCTTCGACCGCTACGCCGACTGCCGTGTCGTCCTGCTGGGCGAGGCGAGCCACGGCACGAGCGAGTTCTACCGCGCGCGGGCGGCGATCACGCGACGGCTGGTCGAACGGCACGGCTTCCGCATCGTCGCGGTGGAAGCGGACTGGCCCGATGCGGCGGTGATCGATCGTCATGTCCGGCTCCGCGAACCGGCGGGGGATGCGCAGCCGCCGTTTACCCGCTTCCCCACGTGGATGTGGCGCAACGTCGAGGTCGCCGCGCTGTTCCGCTGGATGCGCCGCCACAACGAGACTCGGCCGATGCACGAGCGCGCCGGCTTCTACGGGCTCGACCTCTACAGCCTCAACACGTCGATGCGCGCGGTCATCGACTATCTCGACGAGGTCGATCCCGAGACCGCGCAGGTCGCGCGCGAGCGCTACGCCTGCCTGACCCCGTGGGCGAAGGATCCCGCGCATTACGGCCTCGCCGCCATGACATACGGGCACGCGAAATGCGAGGACGCGGTGCTCGCGATGCTGCAGGCGATGCTCGACCGGCGCATCGACCTGGCGCGCGTCGATCGTGCGGACTGGTTCGAGGCCGAGCAGAACGCGCGCCTGGTCGCCAATGCCGAGAACTACTACCGCGCCATGTACCGCGGCGCGGCCGAGAGCTGGAACGTCCGCGACGCGCACATGGCCGAGACCTTGGTGCAACTGCTCACCGCGCAGGGCGGCGCGTCGAAGGCGGTGGTCTGGGCGCACAACTCGCATATCGGCGACGCGGCCGCGACCGAGATGGGCCGCAGCCGCGGCGAGTTCAACCTCGGCCAGCTCTGCCGCGAGCACTTCGGCGACGAGGCTGCGCTGATCGGCTTCGGCACCCACGCCGGCACCGTCGCCGCCGCGAGCGACTGGGACGCGCCGATGCGGGTGATGGACGTCAATCCGTCGATGGCCGACAGCGTGGAGCGGCAGTTTCATGATTCCGGCGTGCCCTGCGGCGTCCTGCATCTGCGCGATGCGGCGGACGAACTGCGCGCCGAGCTCCTCGCCGAGCGGCTGGAGCGCTACATCGGCGTGGTGTACCGGCCGGAGACCGAACGCTGGAGCCACTACGCCGAGTCGTCGCTCGCCGCGCAGTTCGATGCCTTCGTCTGGTTCGACGAGACGCGGGCGGTCGAGGCGCTGGACGGCCCGCGCAGCGGCGGCGTGCCGGAGACGTATCCCTTCGGCGTCTAGGGACGCCCCCTCACCGCCGCTCGACCGCGCCGCGCGCACCGTCGGGGCATGACGCCGCTCCTGCCCGCTCGCGATCTCTGGCTCCTGCTCGGCGCGGCCGTGTATCCGCTGTGGCTGCTCGCAGGCGTGCTCGACATCGCGCTGCATCGCCGCGACCGCATCGAGACGCGCGTCGGCAGCCAAGAATCGGCGATGCACGTCGCGATGTGCCTGCAGATGGGCGTGCCGGTGCTGCTGGTGCTGTTCCTCGACGTCACCGCACCGGTGTTCCTCGCATGCGCGGCCTTCGTCGCGATCCATTCCTGGACGTCCTGGCGCGACACGCGCTTCGCGGACCCGCGCCGGCACGTCGGTCCTGCCGAGCAGAAGGTGCACGTCGCGCTCGACGGCATCCCGTGGATCGGGCTCGCGCTGGTCGCACTGCTGCACGCGCCCGCCTTGCGCGGGCTGGTGGCCGACGGCGCGGCGGACTGGGCGATCCGGCCGCGCCGCCCGATGTTCGCGCCGGGCGTCGTCGTGCTGGTGCTCGCGACGTCGTTCCTGTTCGGGCTGCTGCCGTCGCTGCTCGAATGGCGCCGCGCGCGCCGCTTCGAAGCCCACGCGACGCACTGAAGAAACAACGCCGGCGTCCTCGGCGGCGGGGTGCGGACGTCGTGCAGTTCGTAGTCCTTCGGCCCGCGGGGAACGGCAGAGCGTCGGGGGCGAGGCCGAGCGCCAGCGCGAGCCGGCGGCGGAACGGTGGGGCATGGCCCTTCCGGCTGACGCTGTGCGCCGACGGTGCCGCGTGCACGGCGCCCGCACCCGTCGCCATTGGTCGAACGTGCAGGCCGGACTCGACCGGGGTCCGAGCCCGCGAGGCGCTACGCGGGCGGCGGCTGCGTCACACTGGGGGCGTCCGCCCGAGGTCCGCGCCATGTCCCAGCACGCCGCCCATCCCGTCCCCGACGACTTCGCCGCCCATGCGCGCACCCGCGCCGACGACTACGCCCGCGACTACGCCGCATCGGTCGCCGATCCGGAGGCCTTCTGGGCCCGGGTGGCCACGCGCATCGACTGGATGCGCGCGCCGACGAAGATCAAGGACGTGAGCTTCCGCGCCGAGGACTTCCGCATCCGCTGGTTCGAGGACGGCGAGCTCAACGCGAGCGTGAGCTGCCTCGACCGTCACCTCGCCACGCGCGGCGACAAGGTCGCGCTGATCTGCGAGCCCGACGATCCGTCGACCGACGCGCGCCGCGTGACCTACCGCGAGCTGCACGCCCGCGTCTGCCGCCTCGGCAATGCCCTGCGCAACCTGGGCGTGCGCCGCGGCGACGTCGTCACGATCTACCTGCCGATGATCGACGAGGCCATCGTCGCGATGCTGGCCTGCGCGCGCATCGGCGCGGTGCACTCGGTGGTGTTCGGCGGCTTCGCGCCGCAGTCCATTGCCGATCGCATCGCCGACTGCGGCAGCAAGCTCGTCATCACCGCCGACGAGGGCTGCCGCGGCGGCAAGCGGGTGCCCCTCAAGGCCAACGTCGACGCCGCGCTGAAGCTGCCGGGCACCAATTCGGTGGAGACGGTGCTGGTGGTGCGCCACACCGGCGCCGGCATCGACATGCAGATGCCGCGCGACCGCTGGATGCATGCGGTGACCGAAGGCCAGCCAGACACCTGCGAGCCCGAGCGCATGAACGCGGAAGACCCGCTGTTCATCCTCTACACGTCGGGCAGCACCGGAAAACCGAAGGGCGTGCTGCACACCACCGGCGGCTACCTCGTGTATGCGGCCTACACCCACGAGCAGGTGTTCGACCTGCGCGAGCACGACGTCTACTGGTGCACCGCCGACGTCGGCTGGGTGACGGGCCACAGCTACATCGTCTACGGCCCGCTCGCCAACGGGGCGAGCTGCGTCGTGTTCGAGGGCGTGCCGAACTTCCCGGACGTGTCGCGTTTCTGGGAGGTCGTCGACCGCCACGGCGTCACCATCTTCTACACCGCCCCCACCGCGATCCGCGCGCTCATGCGCGAGGGCGACGCGCCGGTGACGCGCACGTCGCGCGCGTCGCTGCGCCTGCTCGGCACCGTGGGCGAGCCGATCAATCCCGAGGCCTGGGCGTGGTACTACAACGTGGTGGGCGAGGGCCGCTGCCCGATCGTCGACACGTGGTGGCAGACCGAGACCGGCGGCATCCTGATCAGCCCGCTGCCCGGCGCGACCGCGCTCAAGCCCGGTTCGGCGACGACACCCTTCTTCGGCGTGCGTCCCGCGCTCGTCGACGCCGGCGGGCAGGTCCTCGACGGCGCGACCGAAGGCAACCTCGTGCTGCTCGATTCGTGGCCCGGCCAGATGCGCACGGTCTACGGCGACCATCAGCGCTTCGTCGACACCTACTTCAAGGCCTACCCCGGGATGTACTTCACCGGCGACGGCTGCCGTCGCGACGCCGACGGCTACTACTGGATCACCGGACGCGTCGACGACGTCATCAACGTCTCCGGCCACCGCATCGGCACCGCCGAGGTCGAGAGCGCGCTGGTCGAGGACCCCAACGTCGCCGAGGCCGCGGTGGTCGGCTTCCCGCACGACCTCAAGGGCCAGGGCATCTATGCCTTCGTGACGCTCAAGGTCGGCGTCGAGCCGAGCGATGCGCTGCGTGCCCAGCTCGTGCAGGTGGTACGCCGCGAGATCGGCCCGACCGCCACCCCCGACGCCATCCAGTGGGCGCCGGGCCTGCCCAAGACGCGCTCGGGCAAGATCATGCGGCGCATCCTGCGCAAGATCGCCGAGAACGCGCCGGACCAGCTCGGCGACATCTCCACCCTCGCCGATCCGTCGGTGGTGGAGGCGCTGGTCGAGGGCCGCATCGCGCGCTGACGGCAGCCGCTGGGAGTAAGCACAGGCTGTCGGGTTGGCTGGCGAGCCACGCCTAGGCGAGCGGGAACAGCCGAACCCGGCGGTGTGGTAGTTTCGCGGCCGGCAAGGGGAGAGGCCGCGTGACCACAAAAGCGAATCGCCAGGGACGACTCGACTGTGTCGGGCTCGGCATGATGCTCGGCGCGCACCTGACGCCGCGCGCGCGGCACGCCATCGAGCACGCGAACGTCGTCTTCGTGCTCGCCTCCGATGGCCTCGTCGAGCGTTGGGTGGAGGCGATGAACCCCGACGTGCGCAGCCTGCAGCCGTACTACGCGGAAGGCAAAGACCGCCGTACGACCTATGCCGAGATGGTTGGCGCCATCGTCGCCGAGGTGCGCGCCGGCCGCGACGTCTGCGCTGCGTTCTATGGCCATCCCGGCGTCTTCGCGCAGGTCGCGCACGAGGCAATCGCGCTGGCCCGCGCGGACGGATTCGATGCCGCAATGCAGCCCGGTATCTCGGCAGAGGATTGCCTGTACGCGGACCTCGGCATCGACCCCGGCCGGGTCGGCTGCCAGCACTTCGAGGCCACCCAGTTCCTGTGCTGCGACCGCCAGATCGACACCTCCGCGCACCTCGTGTTGTGGCAGGTGGCGGTGGCCGGTGATCGCGGGTTCACGCGCCATGCTACCGGCCGCGCCCATCGCGAAGTGCTCATCGACAAGCTGCTGCGCTTTTATCCGGCCACGCACGAGGTGATCGTCTACGAGGCCCCGACGGTCGCCGTCGACGCGCCGCGCATCGACCGCATGCCGCTCGCGGCGTTGGTGGATGCCGAGCTGCACATGCACTCCACCCTCGTCATCGGTCCCGCGCGCACGCTCGCACCCGACCGCAAAGTGCTTGCCGCCCTCGACGCGATCGAGGCGGGGCGACCCCATGGCCGCTCCCAGCGGCCGACCCTCGTCCTGGTCTAGGACGTCCAAACGAAGGAGAGATCGAAGTGACCGAACTGCAAGCGCTCGAAGACCTCGGAACCGGCATCGCGGCCCCCCGTCCCGACATGGACCGCTGCCGCGCCGTGCTGGCCGCGCCGCAGCACCTGTGCTGCATGGTCTGGGTTCCGGACCTCTCCTCGGCCGAAGTCGCCGACGAGCTCGCGGCCTGATCCACCGTGCCGCCGGCCACGCCGGCGGCACGTCGCCGCGCCCCGATGAGCGAATCGCAGACCCCCGGGCCCTCGGCACCGCGGCATCGCTTCCTCCGTCTGCGGGCCGAGGATCGAACGCTCTTCCACCGGATCTATACGTGCGAGGCCGTGATGGCCGACGTCGGTCCGGCCCTGACGCCTGTGGAAGCGGATGCCGCATTCCAGCGCGCGTTGCACCACAACCGCTCGAGGCGTCCGTGCCATCGCTTCTGGGCGTTGAACGTTTCAGGCGAGACGATCGGCATCGTGGCTCTGCTCCATCAGGGCGACTCGGCGGAAGTGGGTGTGATGCTGCTTCCGCATGCATGGACCGGGCGCCACGCGAAGCCCGCGATCACGCGTGCGATCGCTCACGCGTTCAGGACGTTGCCCATCCACGAGGTGGTGGCCGAAAGTCGTGACGGCGTGCGGGAGCGTGTGTCGCGTCGCTTGCTGCATCCACATCCGTTCGAGCGCGTCGACGCGCCTCCGGGTCGCGCGCGGTGGCGGCTGTCGCGGGCGGCATGGCAGAGCGCTTGTGTCGCAGCACGCTGTCGGCCTACGGGATCGGCCGGCGCGTGAGCCTCCCTGTCGGCCTACGTCTCGCCGACGCGTCCGACGGCGTCCTCTACCGCGCACTCTGGGAACATCCGACGGTCACTCGCCACCTTGCAGCCGGCACAGGCGGTCCGGACATCGACGCCCGCTTCGACCGGGTGGTGCGGCACAACACCGTCCAACACCCGGGCCACCGGGCTTGGGTGGTCAGCGTTGCCGACCTGACGCCGGCCGCCTGTGGGCTGACCGCGTTGCTTCGCGACGGTGCTCGTGCCGAATTCGGAATCATGCTGCTGCCGCATTCGTGGGGGCGCGGCGTCGCGACCGCGGCGCTCGGCCAGTTGCTGCCCGTGGCCTTCGGCTCGATGGCGTTGGACATCGTCGACGCCTCGCGGCCCGACGATGCCCAGGTGCCGGTGATCGACCGCCTGTTCGCCCCGTTCGGCTTCGAACGCGCGCCGGGACTACGCCCGGGCGAGGTGGGTTGGTGCCTGACGCGCGAACGCTGGGCGTCCCGCGGGGCTGACGGCCGGCGGGGTGCCACGCCCGACGCGATGCCGTAGTCTGGCCCCCGCACCGCGGTGCGACCGATTCCACAGAACAGGGGGAAGGACCATGGAGATCTCGAACATCATCGACGGGCTGGAGCGTCTGGGGCAGGGCGCGCCGACCGATGCCGTTGTGCTGGCACAGGCCACGCGGCCGCTGCGCGTGCGCATGACCTGCCTGGTCGTCGCGCCGGACCAGGCCCCGCAGGACGAGCCGGCCGAGGCACCGGGCGAGACCCCGGACGACGGGGAATCGCAGGCGGCCTGATCTGCTAGCCTGCGGGGTGCCGCGAGTGCGGCGCCGCGCAGGCGGTCGGCGGAGGCTCCATGGCGATGGCGGGCTCGCTCATGCGGACCGGAGTGGCAGCAGTGCTGCTGCTGCTCATGCCGCTTGCCCAAGCCTCGTCGTTCCTCGACCGGCTGCGCGAGGCCGACGGCGTGCGCACGGCGGCGCCCAGGCGGTTCGCGCCGCTGGTCGCGGACCTGCAGCGCGACGCGGCGGCCGGGACGCCCTACGAGCAGCGCTACCTACGCCTGCTGGTCAACCACCAGCGCATCCTGAGCGGTGAATACGGCGCCGCGATCGGTGATTCCATCGCCCTGTTCGACCAGGCCCGCGAGCCGGACGTGCGCTACCGCGCGGCACTCCAGGTGGCGAACGCCGCGGCCAACACGCGCGACTTCACGCTGGGCCTGCGCTACCTCGAGCGCGCACTTGCGATGCGCAACGACGTGCGCGATGCGACGATCCGCAGCAATGGCTACGGCGTCGCCGGCGTGCTCTACAACCAGTTCGGCCAGTTCGAGCTGGGCAAGCACTATGCCGACCTCTGGCTCGATGAAGCGAAGGATGCGCGGAGCCGTTGTTTTGCCCGCCAGCTGCAGGTCGAAGCGCTGCACGGTTTGGGGCGCCCCGTGGACGAGTTGGGCGACATCCAGGGGGCGATCAGCGAATGCGTGTCCGCCAACGAGCCGATCGCCACCAACCTGATCCGGGCCACGCTTGCCCAGCGCTGGGCGCAGTCCGGCCGGGTGCCGCAGGCGATCGCGCTGCTGGAGGCGGCGTTGCCCGACGTGGAGGCCACGCGGTACACGCGGCTCGCCGGTGAGTTCCACGGCTTGCTCGCGAAGTTCCGCCTTGAAGGCGGCGACCGTGCGCAGGCCGAGGTGCATGCGAATGCCGTCGCCGGGATCAAGGGGCAGGACCCGCGGTGGCTGCCGAACGTCAACGCCCACGAGGTGCTGTACCGCCTCGCGCAGGACCGTGGCGACTACCGCACGGCATTCGAGGAATACCGCCTGTATGCCGAAGCCGACAGGGCGCGTCTCGACGACGTCAAGGCGCGGGAATACGCCTTTCAGCTGAGTCGGCACGAACTCAACCAGAAGAATCAGGAACTCTCGCTGGTCAGGAGCCAGAATGAGTTGCTCCTGCTGCAGCAGAAAGCCGCCAAGGCGTCTGCCTGGAACACGCGGCTGACGATCGCCCTGTTGCTGGTGCTCGTTGCCTCGCTGGCTTATTGGGGCTGGCGCGCCCGTCGTACCCACGGCTCGCTGCGCACGCTCGCCGACACCGACGGGCTCACCGGCCTGTCCAACCGCCGGCACTTCCGGGCGTGCTCGGAGGCTGCGCTCGCGCTGTGCGCGCAGCGACGGCGCCCGGCGAGCGTGCTGCTGTTCGACCTCGACCACTTCAAGCAGATCAACGACCAGTGCGGCCATTCGTCCGGCGACTGGGTGCTGCGCGAAGTCGCGCGCGTGGGGCGCATGCACTGCCGCGAGGGCGACCTGTTCGGGCGCATCGGCGGCGAGGAATTCGCGATGACGATGATCGACTGCGACGTCGACGGGGCCCTGCGCATCGCCGAGGCCTGCCGCCGGGCGATCGCCGCGATCGATCCGAGCATGGCCGGCTGCGCCTTGCCGGTGGCGGCGAGCATCGGCGCGGTCGGCACCAGCCAGTCGGGCTACGACTACGAGGTCCTGATCGCGCATGCCGACGCGGCGATGTACCGCTCCAAGGTCGCCGGCCGCAACCGCGTGAGCCTGTACGAGCCGCCGCCGGTGCCGCAGACCGGGCATCCGCCGCTATCGCTCGACCGCCGCAACGCCGAGGCGATGCTCAAGCAGTACTGAGACGCGGCGTTTACGCGACGTCGACGCGGCCGCGACGCCCGGGGCGTAGCGTGGCCGCATCCGAACTGCGAGCCCGCCATGGACGAGAACCGCCGCATCGCGGACTACCTGCGATCGACCGCCGACCTGACCGAGTACTTCCGCACCTGCAAGCAGACCGGCGACCTGGTGCTGGTCGAGAGCGCGCTGCGTGACATGCCCGAGTGGGCGACGTTCCACGAGGTGCGCAGCGCACTGGGCGCCGCGGGCCTGCGCCTGGCGGTGTCGCCGCTGACGAAGGCCGACAAGGTGATGCCCGAGAACGTCGAGCGCCGGAAGGGCCCGCGCAAGCACTGAGCGCGGGCAACAAAAAACCCGCCGTGGAGGCGGGTTCTTCGCGGAACGGTGGATCGTTCGGCCAGCGGCTTACTTGATCTTGCCTTCCTTGTACGGCACGTGCTTGCGCACCACCGGATCGTACTTCTTGATTTCCATCTTGCCGGGCGTGTTCTTCTTGTTCTTGTCGGTCGTGTAGAAATGACCGGTGCCGGCGGAGGAAATCAGGCGGATCTTGTCGCGCTTGGAAGCCATCGTCGTCTACTCCTCAGATCTTTTCGCCGCGGGCGCGAAGATCGGCGAGCACGGCGTCGATGCCGTTCTTGTCGATGGTGCGCAGGGCATTGGCGGAAATACGCAGCTTGATCCAGCGATTCTCCGAAGCGACCCAGAAGCGGCGCTCGTGGAGGTTCGGCATGAAGCGACGCTTGGTCTTGTTGTTGGCGTGGGAAACGTTGTTCCCCGACACCGTACGCTTGCCGGTGACCTGGCATACCTTGGACATACGCACCTCGAAAGGTATTGAGCTTCCCTTGGCCAGGGAGGCGGCGGCCCCGACGCGCCGGACATCCGGTGCATCACGCGATACGGGCGGGACCCGCGGAAGCGGGCGGTCGCAGGTGCCGGAAAACGCGCTTTCCGGTGGACGCCCCGCGGCCGTGAAGGCCGGGTGGACGCAGCGAGCCGCGCATTATGGCGGCCGATTCCTTGCCGGGCAAGCACTTAGGCGAGGCCCGCCTGGCGGACGGGCGCCCGGCGGCGTCGCGCCGGGACTGCCGGCGTCGCCTGGACGGATGCCTGGGCAGGCGGGCGGCCGTGGCCGAGGGCGCGGTGCCCCGGGCCGGGTACGCTGCGGCGAACCGCCGACGACCCGCCATGGACGCCGACGTCATCCGCCACGCCCGCTGCAGCTGCGGCCAGCTGGGCCTCGCCTGCCGGGGCGAACCCCTCCCGCGCGTCTCGATCTGCCATTGCCACGCCTGCCAGCGGCGCACCGGCGCGCCCTTCGGCTGGCAGGTGCGGTTTCCGGACGCCGCCGTAACCGCCACCGGCGAGGCCGCGCGCTACCGGCAGGCCGGCGACAGTGGGCGCTCGGCGGATTTCCGGTTCTGCGCGCGATGCGGCAGCACGGTGTGGTGGACGATGGAGCGCGACCCGGGCCTCGTCGTGGTCGCCGCCGGCGCATTCGCCGGCACCGACCTGCCGGCCCCGAACGTCGAGGTCTACATGGCGCGCCAGCACGCCTGGACGGTCATGCCGGCGCTGGCGCACATCGAGCACTTCGACTGACACCGCGCCGTCCGGCGGCCGCCGCACGCGCGACGGCATCAATGCGTCGCGCGATCCCGGTTCCAGCCGCGATGGCGGATGTCGAGGTACAGCGAGTAGACGGCGGTGAACGCCGGGAACAGGTTCTGGATGACGCCGACCGAATCCTGCTTCTGCGAGAACAGGAAGTAGCTGAGGGTCATCAGCGAGCCGACCACGCTCATGTACCAGAACACCCGCGGGATCACCGGCTTGCCCGCGCGCTTGCTCGCGACGAACTGCACCAGCCAGCGCCCGCCGAACATCGCCGCGCCGACCAGGCCGATCACCTTCCACGGCGAGGCATGCAGGCCGGTCCACGCCAGCCACGGGATCGGCGAATTCATCACGTCGCCGACCATGCTCAGGCTTCCTCGACGCCGGTGATGCGCGAGCGCTTGATCAGCCACGAGACACCGCGCAGGTCGGCGATGCCGACGAGTGCGCGGTTGAGGTTGTTGTACTTCGACACGCCGGTACCGCGCGGCCGATGGTTCACCGGCACGCTCACCGTCTGCCAGCCGGCACGCTGCATCAGCGCGGGCAGGTAGCGGTGCATGTGGTCGAAATAGGGCAGATCGAGGAAGGCCTCGCGCTCGAACAGCTTGATGCCGCAACCGGTGTCGGGGGTCGAATCGCGCAGCATGCGCGAGCGGATCGCATTGGCGATCTTCGACGCCCAGCGCTTGCTGCCGGTGTCCTTGCGGTCCACGCGCCAGCCGGCGAAAAGCTTCACGTTCGCCGGCGCGGCATCGCGCTTGGCGAGCAGCTTCGGGATGTCGGCCGGGTCGTTCTGGCCGTCGCCGTCGAGCGTCGCGATCCAGGCGCCGCGCGCGGCCCGGACGCCATTGCGCGTCGCCGTGCTCTGCCCGCTGTTGCGCAGGTGGCGCACGATGCGCAGCTCCGGCGCCTCGGCTTTCAACGCCTGTAGCGCGGCGACCGTGCCGTCCTTCGAGCAGTCGTCGACGTAGACGATCTCGAAGTCCGTCACGCCGCGCAGCGCCGCCACGATCTCGCGCACGAGCGGGGCGACGTTGCCTTCCTCGTTGTAGACGGGAACGACGACGGACAACGGCAGGGCAGGCGTCATGGGACTCTCGTTCAGGGGTTCGCCACGTCCATGCGGCCGGGCATGGCCCGTTGGAGCGGCATTGTCGCCGATAGTTCCGGCGCGGGCCCGGCGGGGCCCGCGGTCAGTCCGCCGCGCGCCCGCGCAGGCGCTCGAGCACGCCGTCGAGCGATTCGAGGTCGCTGTAATGGATGACGAGGCGGCCCTTGTTGCCGCGGCCGTTGAGCACCGACACCTTGGTGCCCAGCGTCTCGGCGAGCTCGCGTTCGAGGGCGACGATGTCGGCCTGCGGCTTGGCCTTCGCCGCGCGCGCCTTCGCCGCCGCGCCCGGCACCTGGCCGGCCATCAGCTGCTGCACGCGATGCTCGACCTCGCGCACCGACCAGCCTAGCTCGGCGGCCTGCTTCGCGAGCGCGATGGCGGCCTGCGGCTGCAGCGGAAGCAGCGCGCGCGCATGGCCCATCTCGATTGCGCGCGTCTCCACCAGCACGCGGATCTCCGCGGGTAATTCGAGCAGGCGCAGCAGGTTCGACACCGCGGCGCGCGAACGGCCCACGGCTTCGGCGGCCTGGGCATGCGTGAGGTCGAACTCGTCGATCAGGCGCTGCAGCGCCTGCGCCTCTTCCAGCGGATTGAGGTCCTCGCGCTGGATGTTCTCGATGAGCGCCATCGCGACGACCGTGCGGTCGTCGACTTCGCGCACCACCACCGGGATCTCGGCAAGCCCGGCGCGCTTGGACGCGCGCCAGCGGCGTTCGCCGGCGATGATCTCGTACGTCTTGCCGCCGTGGTCGCGGATCTCGCGCACCACGATCGGCTGGATGACGCCCTGCGCCTTGATCGATTCGGCGAGCTCGTCGAGCTTCGCCTCGTCCCAGTGCCGGCGCGGCTGGTACTTGCCGGCGACCAGTGCGTCGACGGGCAGGTGCCGCAGCGTGTCGCCGGGCTGGGCCTCGACGATCTGCGGCGCTTCGGCGGCGGCCTTCGGGCCGAGCAGCGCTTCCAGCCCGCGACCCAGGCCGCGCTTCTTCGCCGTGCTCATGCCGCGGCCTCCTTCGCCTGCTTCCTGGCCGCCTGTTCGCGTTCCCGGGTCCGACGCACCACTTCACCGGCGAGGCCGAGGTAGGCCACGCCGCCGCGGCTCGCTCGGTCATAGCCGACGATCGACTGCCCATGGCTGGGCGCCTCGGCCAGCCGCACGTTGCGCGGCACGATGGTGCGGAAGACCTTGTCGCCGAAATGGGTGATGAGCTCGGCCGACACCGCATTGGCGAGGTTGTTGCGCACGTCGAACATGGTGCGCAGCACGCCTTCGATCTCCAGGTTCGGATTGAGCCGGCCCCGGATGGCCTCGATCGTGTCGACCAGCGCGCTGATGCCTTCGAGCGCGTAGTACTCGCACTGCATCGGCACGATCACCGAATCGGCGGCGGTGAGCGCATTGAGCGTCAGCAGCGACAGCGCCGGCGGGCAGTCGATGAGGATGAAGTCGTAATCGGCGCGCAGCGGTTCGAGGGCGTGGCGCAACTGGTGCTCGCGCGCGTCGCGGTCCATCAGCTGGATCTCGGCGGCGGTGAGGTCGATGTTGCCGGGCAGCAGGTCGAAGTCCTCGGCGGTGCGCACGATCGCGCTCTTCGCATCGGCCTCGCCCAGCAGCACCTCGGTGATCGACGCCTCGATCGCGCGCTTGTCCACGCCCGAGCCCATCGTCGCGTTGCCCTGCGGGTCGAGGTCGACCAGCAGCACCTTCTGCGGCGAACGGGCGAGCCCGGCCGCGAGGTTCACGGCCGTGGTCGTCTTGCCGACGCCGCCCTTCTGGTTGGCGATCGCGATGATGCGGGCCATTGGCCTCGTTCCCCTGACGGTGGCTGGGATGGCGGAGTCGGGCAGGCCGCCGGCGCCGGCAGCGACGGGCGAACGGGGGCAGGTCCGGATCGGCAAGGATACCCGCCCCGGGCCCGGTCCATGCGGCCCCGGATCGCGGTCCCGGCCGCCGGTCATACTGTCGCGATGGCGAACGACCTGCCCCCCGACCTTCGTCCGATGCTCGACGCCGGCCTCGCCGCACTCGGGCTGGACCCGGCCCATGGCGAGCGGCTGCTCGCCTACCTCGCGCTGCTGGTGCGCTGGAACGCGACGTACAACCTCACCGCGATCCGCGACCCGCGCGAGATGGTCACCAAGCACCTGCTCGATTCGCTCGCGATGCATCCGTACGTCGACGGGCTGGTCGCGTCCGGCGGCGCGCTCGCCGACCTCGGCACCGGCGCCGGCCTGCCCGGGATCCCGCTGGCGATCGTGAAACCGGGCCTGCGGGTGACGCTGGTCGAGAGCGCCGGCAAGAAGGCGCGCTTCATGCGGCAGGCGATCCGCGACCTGGGGCTGGCGGACGTCCGCGTCGCCGAGTCACGCATCGAGGCCCTCGACGAGCCGGGCGCCTATACCGCGATCACCGCCCGCGCGCTGGCCACGATCCCGCTGATCCTCGACCTCGGCGGGCACCTGCTCGGCCCGGACGGCGTGCTGCTCGCGATGAAGGGCGTGCACCCGGCCGACGAACTCGCGCAACTGCCGCCGGGCTGGGCCCTGCGCGACACCCATCCGTTGCGCGTGCCGGGGCTCGACGCCGAGCGGCACCTGGTCGTCGTCGGCCGCTCGGGCTGACGAAGCCGTCCCGCGATCGACGTCAGGCCGCCCGCCAGGCGACGGTCCCGACCAGCCCCTCGATCGCCAGTGGCTCGAGCGTCCAGCCGTCGACTGCGCCGAGCTCCGCATCGGCCTCGACCAGCCGTGGCGCCGGTCCGATGCCGTCGAAGCGCAGCCGGTCGAGCCCGAAGGCGAGGCCGCGTCCGTGGGCCTTGAGCACCGCCTCCTTCGCGCACCACAGCCGCAGGAAGCCCGTCTCGCGGTCGCCGGCGGGCAGCGCCGCCAGCGCATCGGCCTCGGCGGTGGTGAAGTAGCGGCGGGCCAGCTCCACGGCGCGCGGGCGCGGCCGGGGCCGCTCGATGTCGATCCCGACGCGCACCCCGGCCCCCCAGGCGATCGCCAGGCGGTCGCCGCTGTGGCTCCAGTTGCAGTCGAGGCCCGGCAGCTCCAGCCGGGGCCGGCCATGCGCCTCCAGGACGAAACGCAGGGCCTCGGCCGGCCGGTCGAGCGCGCCTGCCAGCTCCGCGCGAACGAGGTCGACGGCGGCCGTGCCCGCCGGATGCGGCAGCACCACCACATGGACGGGGCCGAAGGCGAAACGCTGGCGCAACGGGGCCTCGCGGCTGACCGGGGGAGGGCGGCAGCGTAAAGTACCCGCCGGGAAGCGTCAGGTCGGACACATGTCGGCGGTCATCGGAACGGATCGGTCGGAAGACCTGCGCACGGCCCCGCTGGTGGCCGGCGCCGCCGGGCGCACCGTCGCCTACGACGTCGATGGCCCGGTCTGCCGGTCGCGCTTCGAGCGCCACGTGCGCGCGCTCGCCGCGGCGCTGCCGCCGGCGACCCACGTGGTGAACCTGTGCGACGACCGCTACCGCTTCATCGTCGCCCTGTGCGCCGCAGCGCTGCGCGGGCAGGTGACGCTGCTGCCCACCTCGCGCGCGCCGGCCGTCATCGATGCGCTGCGCCACGAACACCCGGACGCGACCTGCCTGGGCGACGCCGCGCTCGACCCGGCCCCGCCGGCCTACTGGCGCCTGCCCGCGGTGCTCGGCGAACTCGACGGCGCCCCGCTCGCGATCGATCCCGACGCGGTGCTGCTGGTCGGCTACACCTCGGGCAGCACGGGCCAGCCGAAACCGAACCCGAAGACGCTCGGCGCGTTCCAGGTGAGCACCGCGCAGAACCTCGCCGCGATGACCGGCCTGCTGGACGAGGGTGCGACCACGCCGCTGGTCGCGACCGTACCGCCGCAGCACATGTACGGCATGGAGACGTCGGTGATGCTGCCGTTGCTCGGCGACGTCGCGGTGCATTCCGCCCGCCCGTTCTTCCCGCACGACGTCGCGCGCGCCGCGGCCGACTGCCCGCGCCCGCCCGTGCTGGTCACCACGCCGGTGCACCTGCGCGCGCTCGTGCAGGCGCATGGCGACGATCCCGCGTTCCCCATGCCCGCGCTCGCGGGCATCGTTTCCGCGACGGCGCCGCTGCCGCGCGAACTCGCGCAGGCGGCCGAGGCCGCGTTCGGCTGCGAGGTGCGCGAGCTGTTCGGCTCCACCGAGACGTGCATCTTCGCGCGCCGCCGCACCGCCACCGACGAGGCCTGGACATTGCTGCCCGGCGTGCGCCTGTCGCCGCAGCCCGACGGCACGCTCGTCGATGCGCCGCACCTGCCCGTGCCCGTCGCGCTCGCCGACCTCGTCGAGCTGCTGCCCGATGGCGCGTTCCGCCTGTGCGGACGCAATGCCGACCTGCTCGAGATCGCGGGCAAGCGCGCCTCGCTCGGCGATCTCACGCGTCGACTGCTCGCGGTGCCCGGCGTGCAGGACGGCGTGGTCGTGCAACTCGACGCCGACGCGAACGGCGTGCGCCGCATCGCCGCGCTCGCGGTGGCGCCCACGCTCGACGTCGAAACGATCCTGCGCGCGCTGCGCCTGCAGATGGATCCGGTGTTCGTGCCGCGACGGCTTCGCTGCGTCGCATCATTGCCGCGCAACGAAACGGGCAAGCTGCCGCGCGACCGCGTGCTCGCGCTGTTGCAGGGATGACACGCCGGCGCGTGCTTCACGACGCGCCCACAAATTCCGGATGAACGGAGCCGGCCAGCGGCTGTATTCACACGCGGCCGTCACGACCGGCTTTGGAGACTGGACTCGCCCCCAAACGCAGGGGTTCTGAATTCACCCTCTGACTGGAAAGGAGAACACCATGGGTTTCATCATTTGGCTGATCGTCGGCGGCATCATCGGTTGGGTCGCTTCCATGATCATGAAGACCGACGGCCAGCAGGGCGCGCTCATGAACATCGTCGTCGGTATCGTCGGTGCGTTCCTGGGCGGTTGGCTCGGCGGCATGCTGATGGGCGATGGCGGCTCCATCAACAACGGCGATTTCTCGCTGTCGGGCCTGCTGATGTCGCTGCTGGGCGCCGTCGTCCTGCTCGCCATCGTCAACATGTTCCGTCGCGGTCGCGTGCGTTAATCGCTAGCGTCGCTTCGGTGGAAAAAGGCCCGGGATTCCCGGGCTTTTTTCTTTTCAGCCGCCGGCAAGCTCCACCCAGGCCGGTGCATGGTCGCTCGGCCGTTCCCATTTGCGCGGTTCCTTGTCGACGCCGGCCGCGACGCATTCCGCGCGCAGCGCTTCGGACACCAGCGTGAGGTCGATGCGCAGCCCGAGGTTTCGCCGGAACGCGAACTGGCGGTAGTCCCACCAGCTGAACATGCGCTCGTCGGGATTGAGCGCGCGGAAGGCGTCGTGCAGGCCGAGCGCGAACAGGCGGTCGAGCGCATCGCGTTCGGCGCGCGAGGTGAGGATGCGATCCTCGTTCCAGTACGCGGGATCGTGCACATCGCGCTCGTCCGGCGCGATGTTGAAGTCGCCGAGCAGCACCAGGCGCGGATGCCGCTGCAGCTCCGATCCCAGCCAGCGGTGCAGTGCGTCGAGCCAGCGCATCTTGTAGTCGTACTTGTCGCTGCCGACCGACTGCCCGTTCACCACGTACACGTCGACGATGCGCACGCCGTTCACCGTCGCCGCGAGCACGCGCTTCTGCTCGTCCTCGAAGCCCGGAATCCCCGCCTGCACGTCGTCGAGCACGCCGCCGCCGGGGGCGTCCATGCGCGCGAGGATCGCTACGCCGTTGTAGGTCTTCTGGCCGGCGAAGACGCTGCGATAGCCCATCGCCGCGATCTCGGTGTCGGGGAAGCGGGCGTCCTCGAGCTTGGTCTCCTGCAGCGCCACCACGTCGGGGCGGGCGGCGGCGAGCCACTGCTCGAGGTGCGGCAGCCGCACGTTCAGGGAGTTGACGTTCCAGCTGGCGATCTTCATCGGCGAAGTCTAGCCGCAGGGCATCATCGTGGTTCGCCTCCGAAGCCGACGCCATGACCCCGATCGACCTGCGCAGCGACACTGTCACCCGTCCCACCGCCGCGATGCGCGAGGCCATGCTGCGCGCGGAGGTCGGCGACGACGTCTACGGCGAGGATCCGACCGTCAACGCGCTGCAGGCCCGCGTCGCGTCCGATCTCGGCTTCGAGACCGCGCTGTTCACGCCGACCGGCACGCAGGCCAACCTGGTCGGCCTGATGGCGCACTGCGGCCGCGGCGACGAATACCTCGTCGGCATGGACGCGCACACGTACAAGTTCGAGGGGGGTGGCGCCGCGGTGCTCGGTTCCATCCAGCCGCAGCCGATCCCGCACGCCGTGGACGGCACGCTGCCGCTCGATGCGGTGGAGCGCGCGATCAAGCCCGTCGATCCGCACTTCGCGCGAACGCGCCTGCTGGCGCTGGAAAACACCTGGCACGGCCGCGTGCTGCCGATGGCCTACCTGCGCGACGCACGCGAGCTCTGCGACCACCACGGCCTCGCGCTGCACCTCGACGGCGCGCGCCTGTACAACGCGGCGGTCGCGCTCGGCGTGCCCGCGGGCGAGATCGCGCGGCACTTCGACAGCGTCTCGGTCTGCCTGTCCAAGGGGCTCGGCGCGCCGGTGGGCTCGGTGCTGGCGGGCCCGCGCGACTTCGTCGAGCGCGCGAAGCGCTGGCGCAAGGTCTGCGGCGGCGGCATGCGCCAGGCGGGCCTGCTCGCCGCGGCGGCGCTGCATGCGCTCGACCACCACGTCGAGCGCCTGGCCGACGATCATCGCCGTGCGGCGCAGCTTGCGACGCAGCTGGCCGCGCTCGGCCTGCCCGCGGTCGCGCACACCAACATGGTCTTCGTCGACCTGCCGGTGGAGCGGCAGGCGACGCTCAAGGCGCACCTCGCGACGCACGGCGTCGTGATCTCGACCGGCTACCTGCCGACGATCCGCCTCGTCATGCATCTCGACGTCGACGACGACGGCGTCGCGCGCACGGCCGAGGCGTTCCGAGCCTTCGCCTGATTCAGCGCGCGAGCCAGCGGATCACGCGGTCGAGCCGCGCATAGGGCGGCCGCAGCAGGTCGGTGACGGCGAATCGTCGCTGCTCGAAGACCGGCAGCATCTTGCTGAAGGCATCGAAGCCGGTCTGCCCGTGGATCGCGCCCATGCCGCTCGGGCCGATGCCGCCGAACGGCAGGCCCTGCGCGCCGAAGTGCAGGAGCGTGTCGTTGATGGTGACGCCGCCGGCGAGCGTGCCGTCGACGAGCCGCGCCACGTTGGCCGCGGCATGGCTGAAGGGGTACATCGCGAGCGGCCGCTCCAGCGCGGCGATGCGCGCGACGGCGTCGTCGAGCCCGTCGTAGCCGAGCACCGGCAGGATCGGCCCGAAGATCTCCTCCTGCATCAGGCGCAGGTTCGGCGGCGGATCGACGACGAGCATCGGCGGCAGCAGGCGCGTGGCCGGATTGCCCTCGCCGAACGGCGCGATGACGGTGGCGCCGGCCGCGCGCGCTTCCGCGACATAGCCCGACAGCCGCGC
The DNA here is from genome assembly GCF_047159895.1 of Lysobacter xanthus. Lineage (NCBI taxonomy): Bacteria > Pseudomonadati > Pseudomonadota > Gammaproteobacteria > Lysobacterales > Lysobacteraceae > Lysobacter > Lysobacter xanthus. The sequence continues at coordinate 60,544 of NZ_BAAGAB020000006.1, read as the reverse complement.
GTACTGCGCGTCGTTGATGATCCGCGTGTAGTCGGGGTTGCCCGCGATCTCGCCGTAGCGCGCATGCAGCTGGGCGAGCATCGCCCCGACGAAGGCGTCCCGCCGCGCGCGGTCGACCAGCGCGTAGTCGACGCCGATGCAGGTCTGGCCGGCGTTGAACCACTTGCCCGTCGCGATGCGCGCCGCCGCCGTGTCGAGTTCGTAGTCGGGGCAGACGATCGCCGGCGCCTTGCCGCCGAGCTCCAGCGTGACCGGCGTGAGGTTCGGCGCGGCCGCGGCCATCACCTTGCGCCCCGCCGCGGTGGAGCCGGTGAACAGCAGGTGGTCGAACGGCAGCGACGCGAACGCGGCGCCGACCTCGGCCCCGCCGAGCGCGACCGCGACGCGATCGGCCGGGAACACCTCGGCGAGCACGTCGCGCAGCCACTCGCTGGTGCGCGGCGTGTGCTCCGACGGCTTCAGGAAGACGTGGTTGCCCGCGGCGATCGCGCTCACCAGCGGCACCAGCGCGAGGTTCACCGGGTAGTTCCACGGCGAGATGATGCCGACGACGCCGACCGGCATCGGCCGCACCCTCGCCCGTGCCGGCCACAGCCGCCAGCCCACCGCCGCGCGTCGCGGGCGCGACCAGCGGCGCAGGTGCGCGAGCGCGTGGTCGATCTCGGCGAGCACGATCAGCGTCTCGGCGATCAGGTTCTCGTGCGGCGAGCGATGGCCGAAGTCCGCGCGGATCGCGGCGTCCATCGCCGCCTGCCGCGCGCGGAAGACGGTGCGAAGGCGCTCGAGGTCGGCGCGTCGCTGGGCGACGTCGGGGCGATGGGACTGCCAGGCCGCCCGCAGGTGGCCCAGCGTGTCGTTCAGGTCGGGCGTCGTCGGGGTCATGCGGGCGGGCCGGACGTCGGAGGGCACAGCCTACAATCCGCGCATGGCGATCCGACCCTATCTCGAACATCTCCCGGTCCTGGGCGCGCGCGCCTATGTCGACGAGGCGGCCACCGTCATCGGCGACGTCGTGCTCGGCGAGGACGTCTCGGTCTGGCCGGGGACGGTGATCCGCGGCGACGTGAACTTCATCCGCATCGGCGACCGCACGAACCTCCAGGACGGAACGGTCGTGCACGTCAGCCACGACGGCCCGCACGCCAAGCTCGGCGGCTTCGCCACGCGCATCGGCAGCGACGTCACCATTGGCCACAAGGCGATCGTGCACGCCTGCACGATCGAGGACGCGGTGCTGATCGGCATGGGTGCGATCGTGCTCGACGGCGCGATCGTGCGGAAGCACGGCTTCGTCGGCGCCGGTGCGGTCGTGCCGCCGGGCAAGGTGGTGGGCGAGCGCGAGCTGTGGCTCGGCAACCCCGCGAAGAAGGTGCGCGTGCTGAGCGACGCCGAGGTGGAGGCGCTGTACTACTCGGCGCAGCACTACGTGCGCCTGAAGGACCGCTACCTCGCCGGATGAGCCACGGGTAGAGTCGGGGGGCGGGCGCCGTGCGTCCCACCGTCGCACCGCAGGGACCGCATGCCGCTCGACACCTACCTCGAAGTCGTGACGCCCGAAGGCGTGGCGCTGCACCTGCCCGTCGCGGGCCCGGTGCCGCGCGCCTGCGCCTGGGTGATCGACGTCGCGCTGCGGCTGATGATCGCCGTCGCCGCGTCGATCGTGCTCGGCCTGTTCGGCGCCGCGGGCTCGGGCGCGATGGCCGTGCTCGCCTTCGCGATGTACTGGTTCTATCCGGTCGCCTTCGAGGTGCTGTGGAACGGGCGCACGCCCGGCAAGCGCGCGCTCGGCCTGCGCGTCGTCGCCGCCGACGGCGCGCCCGTGGGCTGGCGCGCTTCGTTCACCCGCAACCTGCTGCGCGTGGTCGACATGCTGCCGTTCGGCTATGCCGCCGGCCTGCTCGCCTGCCTCGCCGACCCGGCCGCGCGCCGGCTCGGCGACATGGTGGCGCGGACGCAGGTGATCCACGACACGGAAGCGACGGGGACGGACCTCGCGCCCGTCGTGCCGCCGCAGCCGCCCGCGCTCGCGCTGCGTCCCGACGAACAGGCCGCGGTGATCGCCTTCGCCGAACGCGCGCCGCGACTGTCGGACGCGCGCCGCGACGAGCTCGCCGGCATCGCCGCGCCGCTGGTGGCCGCGCAGGGCGCGCAGGCGGCCACGCGCCTGTACGCGGTCGCCGGCTGGCTGCTGGGACGCCGCGCATGAGGCAGGACGCGTTCGTCGCGCGGCACGGGACCGAGTGGGCGGACTTCGAGCGCTGGCTCGACACGCGCGGCGAGGATCCACGCCGCGCGCGGCGCGAGCGGTCCACCGCCGCGTTCGACGATGCCGAGGCGCCCGCCCGCTACCGCCGCATCACCCAGCACCTCGCCCTCGCGCTGCGGCGCGGCTACAGCCCGCCGGTCACCGCCCGCCTGCAGGCGCTGGCGCGGCGCGGACATGCCGTGCTCTACCGCGCGCCGGCGCCGCAGTGGCGCCGCGTCGCGATCTTCCTCGCCGCGGGCTTCCCGCGCCTCGTGCGCGAGGAGTGGCGCTGCATGCTCGGCGCCGCGGTGCTGCTGTACCTGCCGATGGCGATCGTCTTCGCCGCGATCCTGCAGCGGCCGGAGCTTTCGTCGGCGCTGTTCGATCCGGACCAGCTCGCGCAGTTCGAACGCATGTACGACCCGGCGGACGCGACGCGCGCGCTCGGCCGCGAGGCCGGCACCGATGTCGCGATGTTCGGCCACTACATCTTCAACAACATCTCCATCGCCTTCCGCGCGTTCGCGAGCGGCGCGCTCGCGGCGGTCGGCGCGGTGGTGGTGCTGGTGGCCAACGGCCTGATCATCGGCGGCGTCGCCGGGCACCTGCAGGCGGTCGGGCACGGCGATCCGTTCTGGCGCTTCGTCTGCGGGCATGCGGCGTTCGAACTCACCGCGATCGTCATCTCCGGTGGCGCCGGCCTGCAGATCGGCCTGCGCCTGCTCGCACCCGGCCAGCGGCGGCGGATCGACGCACTCGCCGAAGGCGGTCGGCGCGGCGCGCTGCTGTGCGCCGGCGTGTTCGTGATGCTGGTGGTCGCGGCGTTCATCGAGGCGTTCTGGTCGTCGGTGGCCGCCTTGCCCGCGTCGGTGAAGTTCGGCGTCGCCGCGCTGCTGTGGCTCGCGGTGGGCACGTGGCTGCTGCGCGGCGGCCGCGGCCTGCCGGTGGACGGCGACGCCGCATGAGGCTCGACGCCGTCACCGTCGCCCTGCGCCCGCGGTCGTCGTGGGAGGCCGTCGAGCTCGGCACCGCGCTGGTGCGCCGGCATGCGGGCGCGGTGTGGCGTCCGTGGTGCGCGGTGACGCTGCCCGCCTTTGTCGTCGCGAACGCGGTCGGCGTGCTGGCGGGCATGCCGATCGTCGCGATGCTGCTGATGTGGTGGCTCAAGCCGCTGTTCGACCGCCTGCCGCTGTTCGTGCTGTCGCGTGCGGTGTTCGGCGACATGCCCGACACCCGCACGACGCTGCGCGGCGCCTTCGCGCGCAGCGGCCGGGCGCTGGCCGCGCAACTGCTGTGGCGACGCCTGAGCCCCGCGCGTTCGCTGCTGATGCCGGTGGACATGCTGGAAGGCGCCGGTGCGGCGCAGGCGCGCGCGCGGCGACGCGTGCTCGGCGGGCCGGCCTACGGCATCGCCTCGCTGTGCTTCGCGGTCTTCGCGGCGTTCGAATCGGCCCTCGTGCTCGGGCTGGTCGCGCTGCTCGTGCTCTTCGTGCCCGACGAATACATCAAGGCTTCGCTCGAATCGCTGTGGCGCGCGGTGCGCGACGCGCCGGCGTGGCTGCAGGTCGCGGAGAACGCGGTGCTGTGGATCGCCACGAGCCTGCTCGAGCCGTTCTACGTGGGCACGGGCTTCGGGCTCTACCTCAATCGCCGTACCGAGATCGAAGGCTGGGACATCGAGCTCGTCTTCCGTCGCCTGCGTGCGCGGCTGCAGGCGGCCGCCGGTGCCGCGCTCGTGCTCGCCGTGCTCGCGATCGCGCCGATCGCACAGTCCGCGCCGGCCGCGCCGGCGTCGGGCGACCGCATCCCCGCGGGCTTCGGCCCCGAATACCGCGATCCCGCCGCGTTCGAACGGGCCGCGGGCCGCGCCTTCGCCGGGCCGCAGCTGCATCCGAAGCGTCGCGTGACGGCCTGGGAGCCGCGCGATCCCAAGCCGGACCGGAAGCCGGGCGACGCGCCGAAATGGCTCGAGGCCGTCGCCGCGGCGGCCGGCCTGGTCGGCAAGTTCGGCCTGTGGGCGATCGCCGGGGTCGTGGTGCTGCTGCTGGCGGTGACCGCGCGACGCTGGTGGCCGTGGCTGCGCGGGCTGTCGATGCCGCCGCCGCGCGCGCCGTCCGACGCGAGCGAACGCAGCCTGCCGGTCGAGGTCCCGCTGCCCGACGACATCGTGGCCGCGGCGCGACGCCTGTGGGCCGCGGGGCAGGGCCGCGAGGCGCTCGCGCTGGTGTATCGCGCCTCGGTCGAGGCGATGCTCGCCGCCACCGGCCGCGTGCTGCCGCCCGGCGCGACCGAGGCCCAGTGCCTGCGCGCCGCGCAGGCGCTGCCCGACGAACCGCGCCGCGCGTTCGCGGCCGTCGTGCGCCAGTGGCAGTACGCCGCCTGGGCCAAGCGCCTGCCCGCCGCCTCCGATTTCGACGACGTGCTCGACACCGCGGCACTGCAGTTCGGGTGGCGCGCATGAGGGCTCGCGGGTGGATCGCGCTCGTCGCCGTCATTGCGCTGGTCATCGCGGGGATCGCGACGTGGTGGTTGCGCACGTACCACCGCGTCGAGCGCTGGGTGGACCTGCCGCGCACCGGCGCGGCGGCGACCGATCCGCTGTTCGCGCTGAAGCTTGTGCTGGAATCGCAGGGACGTCGCGTCACCACCGCGCGTCGCATCGATCCGCGCGCGACGACGCTCGCACCGGACGACACCCTGCTGTTCGACGGCGACCCGCGCACGCTCGATGCCGCCACGCGCACCGCGCTGCTCGACTGGCTGCGGCGCGGCGGCCACCTGATCGTCGCGGTGCCTCCGCCGGATCCGGTCGGCGACGTCTTCGATCCCGCGCATGGCAGCACGCTGCCGGTGCCGCTGTTCGACGCCGTCGGGGTGCGCGTCGAACGCGTGCTGCGGACCCGCTGCGTGCGCTCGACCGACCTTCCCGCGCTGCCCTGCAACGGCCGGCGCTTCCACGCGCCCGCCGGCGCCATCGTTCGCATCGGCGACGACGAAGGCGAGGTCGTCGCGCGCGTGCGCGTCGGCGCCGGGCGCATGGACGTGCTCGCCTCGCTCGATTTCGTGACGACCGACGCGCTCGAGCGCGTCGGGTCGCGCGCGCTCGCGGCGCAACTGTTCGCCACCGACGCTCCGCACGGCCGCGTGCACCTCGTCCACGCCGATGCGCTGCCCTCGCTGTGGCGAACGCTGGTCACGCGCGGCTGGCCCGTGTGGGCGCCGCTCGCGTTGCTGCTCGCCGGCGCGCTCGCCTCGCGCATGCGGCGCTTCGGGCCGCTGCTGCCCTCGCCGGTGCCCGAGCGCCGGTCGCTGCTCGAGCACGTCGCCGCGAGCGGGCGCCTGCACTGGCGCTTCGGCGAAGCCGATCGCCTGCATGCCGCGCTGCGCGAGGCCTTTCTCGCCCGCCTGCGCCGCCGCGATCCCGAAACCGCCGCGCTCGACGGCGAGCCGCAGCTGGTGCGGCTCGTCGAACGCCTCGGGCTGCCCGCCGCGTCGATCCGCGACGCCCTCACCTCCCCCGACCCGCGCGATGCGAAGGCCCTCGTCGCGCGCATCGCCACCCTCGTCCGCATGGGAAACCGGCTATGACCGACGCTCCGCCTCCTCCACCCGCGCCGCTCACCGGCAAGAGCCTCGCGCATGCCGCCGCGCGCCTGCGCGAGGCCGTGTCCGGCGCCTTCGTCGGCCAGCCCGACGTGCTCGAGCAGATCCTGCTCGCGCTGCTCGCCGGCGGCCACGTGCTGATCGAGGGCGTGCCCGGCCTCGGCAAGACGCTGCTCGTGCGCGCGCTCGCACAGGCGCTCGACTGCGCCCACGCACGCGTGCAGTTCACCCCGGACCTGATGCCGAGCGACATCAGCGGCCACGCCGTGTGGGACCCGAAGACCGAGACGTTCTCGATCCGCCGCGGCCCGGTGTTCACCAACCTTCTGCTCGCCGACGAGATCAATCGCGCGCCGGCGAAGACGCAGGCCGCGCTGCTCGAGGCGATGGCCGAGCGCCAGGTCACGATCGAAGGCCAGAGTTTCGCGCTGCCGCCGCCGTTCATGACGCTGGCGACGCAGAACCCGCTCGAGCACGAGGGCACGTATCCGTTGCCCGAGGCGCAGCTCGACCGCTTCCTGCTCAAGGTGCTGATCGGCTATCCCTCGCGCGAGGACGAGGTGCGCATGGTGGCGGATGTGAGCCGCGGCGCCGCGAGCACGTTCGACCTCTCGCGCGTGCCGCGCGTGCTGGGTCCCGGCGACATCGTCGCGATGCAGGCCGCCACCGCCGCGCTGCACGTCGACGACCAGATCGTCGACTACGCCGTGCGCATCGCCGCGAGCACGCGTGACTGGGCCGGCATCGCGCTCGGCGCCGGTCCGCGCGGTTCGATCGCGCTGGTGCGCTGCGCGCGTGCGCAGGCGGTGCTCGCCGGGCGCGACTTCGTGACGCCCGACGACGTGCGCGAGGTCGCGCTGCCCGCGCTGCGCCATCGCATCGCGCTCGCGCCGGAACTGCAGCTCGAAGGCCAGTCCACCGACACCGTGCTGAAGGCGCTGCTCGCCCGCGTGGACGCGCCGCGCCGGTGACGCGCCTGCGCGCCCGCGGCGGCTGGCCCCGACCCGCGCCCGCGTTGCTGGCGGTGCTGGGCGCGTGGGCGGTCGTCGGCCTCGCGCTGCTCGCGGGTCGCATCGAGCCCACGGCCTGGTTCGCCGCCGGTGGCCTCGTCGCGCTCGTCGCGGTCATCGATGGCGCGCGCCTGCTGCGCCTGCCGCTGCCGTCGGTGCGCCGCGACATTCCGGAGACGTGGGCGGTCGGCGTCGAGCGGCCGGTGACGCTCGTCGTCGACGAGGTGCCCGCGCGGCTGCGGCTCGACGTCTTCGACCTGCATCCGGGCGCGTGGTCGATGCACGGCCTGCCGCGCCGGCTCGCACTGCGGCCCGGCGTCGAGACGCGCGTCGACTACCACGTGACCCCCGATGGGCGCGGCGACGTCGAGTTCGCCGGCACGCAGCTGCGCGTCCTCTCGCCGTGGCGACTGCTCGACCGCGACGTCGTGGTCGGCGCGCCGCGGCGCGTGCGCGTGTATCCCGATTTCGCGCCGCTCGCGCGCTTCGCCACGTTCAGCGCCGAACAGGCGTCGCGGCTGGTGGGCGCGCACCTGCGGAGGCGTCGCGGCGAAGGCACCGACTTCCACCAGATGCGCGAATACCGCGTCGGCGATTCGCTGCGGCAGATCGACTGGAAGGCCACCGCGCGCACGCGCCGGCTCGTGTCGCGGGAATACCAGGACGAGCGCAACCAACAGGTCGTACTGATGCTCGACACCGGCCGCCGCATGCTCGCGCGCGACGCGGCGCCTGCGAACGCAGGGGCCACGTTGAGCCACTTCGACCACGTGCTGGATGCGGCGCTGCTGGTCGCCTGGCTCGCACTCCGGCAGGGCGACGCCGTCGGCCTGCTCGCGCACGGCGGCGCTGCCGCCTGGGTGCCGCCTCAGCGCGGCGCATCGGCGATCGACCGCCTCCTGCGCGGCAGCTATGCGCTTCAGCCGCGGCCCGTCGCCACCGATTTCCTCGCCGCCGCGACCGATCTCTCGCTCCGCCAGCGCCGGCGCGCGCTGGTGATGCTGGTGACCAACCTGCGCGACGAGGATATGGACGACGTGCTCGCGGCCGCGCGCCTGTTGCGGCGCCGGCACGTCGTCTGCGTGGCAAGCCTGCGCGAGTCCGTGCTCGATGCGATGCTCGCGGCCGACGTCGGCGACCTGGACGACGCGCTCACGGCCGGCGCCACCGCGCAGTACCTCGCGGGCCGCACGGCCGCGCACGAGGCGCTGCGCGGGCACGGGGTGGTGGTGCTCGACGTCACGGCCGACGCCTTGCCCACCGCGCTGGTCGAGAAGTACCTGGAGATCAAGCGCGCCGGCGGGCTCTAGCCCGTCGCGTTCGCGAAGGCGGTAGGCTGGCGGCCCGTCCCGCTCCGGTCCGTCTGTGCGCATCCCGATTCCCGGCCGCTTCCGGCCCCTGGTGTGGCTGCTGGTCGTGTTCCTCGCGTTGTCGATGCTCACCCGCATCGCCCTGGTGGCGGCGACGGGCGCCGGCCTGCCGCATACGCCGCTGCTGATGGCGCGCGTGCTGGTGCTGGGTCTGGGCTTCGACCTGGTCACCTACGTCTACTTCGCGATCCCGCTGGTGCTGCTCACGTCGCTGCTGCCCGAGCGCGTCGTGCACACGCGGACCGGACGCGGGCTGGTCGGGCTCGCCTGCTTCCTCGCGCTGCTGTCGCTGGGTTTCGTGGCGATCGCCGAGTGGACCTTCTGGGAGGAGTTCCAGAGCCGCTTCAACTTCATCGCGGTGGACTACCTCGTCTACACGCAGGAAGTCCTGGGCAACATCCGCCAGTCGTATCCGGTGGGCGCGATCCTCACCGGGCTGGTCGCCGTGTGCGCCGCGACGTTCGTGGGCACGCGCCGGCTGTGGTGGATGCACGGCGCGCGCGCCTCCGGACGCGTGCGGGTGGGCGTGGTGGTGGGATGGGCGCTGCTCGCCACCCTGGCCACCTACGGCGTCACCAGCGAGCGCAAGGACGGCAGCGGCAACCGCTACGCGGACCAGCTCGCCGGCGACGGCATCTACGAGTTCTTCGCCGCCTATCGGACCGCCGAGCTCGACTACCGGCGCTTCTACCGCACGCTGCCCGATGCGCAGGCCGAGGCGCGCGTGCGCGGCGCGCTCGCGACGCCGGACGCGGAGTTCCTGCATCCCCACGGCATCGTCCGCCGCATCCGGGCGGGCCGCCCCGAGCGTCGCCTCAACGTCGTCCTGGTGAGCGTCGAGAGCCTGTCCGCCGAGTACTCGGCCACGTACGGGCGTCCGGACTCGCTGACCCCGAACCTCGACGCACTGACGTCGAAGAGCCTGCTGTTCACCCGGCTCTACGCCACCGGCACCCGCACCGTGCGCGGGCTCGAGGCGCTGTCGCTGTCGGTGCCGCCCACGCCGGGCGAGTCGATCGTCAAGCGCGACCACAACGAACGCCTGTTCAGCCTGGCGAGCGTCTTCAACGCGAAGGGCTATGCCTCCGGCTTCGTCTACGGCGGCTACGGACGCTTTGACAACATGGACTATTTCTTCGGGCAGAACGGCTACGACGTGCACGACCGCGAGCAGATCCCGTCCTCGCAGATCCACCACGAGAACATCTGGGGCGTCGCCGACGAGGACCTCTACACGCTGGCGATGGGCACGTTCGACCGGGCGCATGCGCAGGGCAAGCCGTTCTTCGCGCACCTGATGACGACGTCCAACCACCGTCCCTACACGTTCCCGGCGGGGCGCGGGCCGTGGCCGCAGAAGCAGCGCGAGAGTGCGGTGCAGTACACCGACTGGGCGATCGCCGATTTCCTGCGACGCGCGAAGTCGCATGCGTGGTTCGACGACACCGTCTTCGTGTTCACCGCCGACCACTGCGCGAGCAGCGCCGGCAAGGCGGACCTGCCCGCCTTCCGCTACCACATCCCGCTGTGGATCTATTCCCCGAAGCACGTCGCGCCCGGCCGCTTCGACGGACTGATGAGCCAGATCGACATTGCGCCGACGCTGCTGGGCCTGCTCGGCTTCGACTACACGAGCCGTTTCTACGGCGTGGACGTGATGCGGGCGCCGCCGCAGCGCGCCTTCATCGGCACCTACGAACTGCTGGGCTACCTGCGCGATGGCGAGTTGCTGCAGCTCTCGCCGCGACACGATGCGGTCGCGCTGCATCCGTCGCTCGCCGGCGATGCCTCGCAGCCGCGATTGCCGGACGATCCGGCGCTGGCCGCCGAGGCGATCGCGTTCTACCAGCAGGCGGCGGACGATTTCCGCTCGGGCCGCATGCGCCTCGACCGGACGCGCTGAGCGCCGCTCAGCAGCGCGCGGCGCCGTCGAGGTCGGCGGCCACCGCACGCAGGGTCGACACCTCCGCCTCGCGCACGAGGCCCTGCGCGTAGATCGTCCACGCCAGGTAAGCGCGGACGCGCTGGAAGTAGCGGTGGCCGAATGGCTCCCGCGCCTGGATGCGGCGCTCGCAGCGGCGCTTCTGTTCCTCGAGGTATTCGCGCACGCAGACGAGCTTCGCGCGCGCCGCCGGGATCGACAGCCCGTCGAGCGCGAAGAACGGCAGTGCGTCGTACCGCGGATGCCGGGACAGCGGCGCCTTGTTCCAGTTCACCGCGGCGATCGCCGCGAGCTGGCCCGGCGTGCCGCAGGCCCCGCAGTCGCAGCGCACCTGCCAGCGCAGGTCGGCGAAGGCGAGGGTGGGCGCCTCGCCGCAGGCGGCGCAGGCGTTGATCCAGCGCGCGGCATCGAGCGGGTCGTCGGGCCCGAAGTCGAGCCAGGTCGGATCGATATCGACCACGCGATCGCGCGGGTCGGTAAGACGCTGGTGTTCGGGTCGGGCGGACATGGATCTCCTCGGGGCAAGGCGCAGCGACGGCCGATCGGCCGGGTCCCTGTCGTGAAGAGCGCCGCTCGCACGATTCGTGCAGCACGGGGATTGTGCCTCGTCCCGGGTGAACGCGTTGCCCCGTCCCGGATCGGGGGGTGGAATGCGATGATCCGGCGATGCAACGCCGACCCGTCTCCCGAATCCGTTACGTGGCCGCCGTGGCGCTGCTTGGCCTGGCGGTCGGCTGCACGCCGTCGGTCGAGGACGCGCCGCGCGCCGACGTGCCTTCGCGGGCCGTGGCGTCGAACGCGAGCCTCGACGAGGCGATGCGACGGCATGCGCAGGACGTGCCGGTCGAAGGCGAGGGCGTCGTGTCGCGCGTGCTGCGCGACGATCGCGACGGCAGCGCGCACCAGCGCTTCCTGCTGCGCGTCGGGAACGACCGCACCGTGCTCGTCGCGCACAACATCGACCTCGCGCCACGCCTCGACGGTCTCGCCGAGGGCGACACCGTCGCGTTCCGCGGGGAGTACGTCTGGACGCCGAAGGGCGGCACCGTGCACTGGACGCATCGCGATCCGCGCGGTGCGCATCCCGACGGCTGGCTGCGCTGGCGCGGCCGCATCTACCGGTAGCGCGGTCAGCCGGCGTCGAGCTCGCGGCGCAGCATCGCGTAGACGTCATCGGTGTGCGGCGCGATGCCATGCCAGAGGCGGAAGCTCTCGGCCGCCTGTTCGACCAGCATGCCGAGCCCGTCGATGCCGACCGCCGCGCCGCGTGATCCGGCAGCGTCGAGGAAGGGCCGGGCGGACGCGCCGTAGCCGAGGTCGACCGCAGCCCATCGCGGCGCGAGACTGCTCGGCAGCGGCCACTCGACGTCCGCGGCGTCGCGGGCGGCGGACGTGCTGTTGATCACGAGGTCGAACACCGGGGCGTCGTCCACGCCATCGCCCCACGCGCGCGGCTGCACGCGCGGGTCGTCGAGCCGCGCGACGAGTTGGGCGAGCCGCTCCGCGCCGCGGTTGACGACGACGAGCCGCGCGACGCCCGCGTCGAGCAGTGCCGGTGCGACCCCCGCCGCGGCACCGCCCGCACCGATCAGCCACACGCGCGCGCCATCGAGCGCGAGGTCGTGGCGCTCGCGCACGTCGCGCACGAGGCCGACGCCGTCGGTGTTGTCGCCGTGCCAGCGCGGCGTCGAGGCATCGCCGTCGTCGAGCCGGACCAGTGTGTTCACGGCCCCGGCGCGCGCCGCGCGCGGCGACAGCGACGTGCACAGCGCCGCCGCGGCGGCCTTGTGCGGCAGCGTGACGTTCGCGCCGCGCCCGCCGTCGTGGCCGAAGCGGGCGACGGCCTGCGCGAACGCGTCCGGTGCGGCGTCGATGCGCGCGTAGTCGAGCGCGATGCCGCACTGCGCAGCGAACGCGGCGTGGATCGCCGGCGAGCGCGAATGCGCGACGGGATGCCCGAACACGGCGTAGCGCAGCACGTTCGTCACGATCGGTTCCCCGCGCATCGAAGACGGCGGCTTCGCACGGCCGCCGGAGGGATCAGGCGTCCTCGCGCAGCCAGCGCGCGGCGTCCAGCGCGTAGTAGGTGAGCACCCCGTCCGCGCCCGCGCGCTTGATCGAGGTGAGCGCCTCGAGCGCGACCTTGCGCTCGTCGAGCCAGCCGTTCATCGACGCCGCCTTGAGCATCGCGTACTCGCCGCTCACCTGGTAGACGAACGTCGGCGCACCGAACTCGTCCTTCACCCGGCGCACGATGTCGAGGTAGGGCAGGCCCGGCTTGACCATGATCATGTCGGCGCCCTCGGCGAGGTCGAGCGAGACCTCGCGCAGCGCCTCGTCGGAATTCGCCGGATCCATCTGGTACGTCTTCTTGTCGGCCTTGCCCAGCGCGCCGGCACTGCCGACCGCATCGCGGAACGGGCCGTAGAAGGCACTCGCGTACTTCGCGCTGTAGGCGAGGATGCGCGTATGGATGTGGTCGTCCATCTCGAGCGCGGCGCGGATCTCGCCGATGCGACCGTCCATCATGTCGGAGGGCGCGACGATGTCGGCACCCGCGCGCGCATGGCTCAGCGCCTGCTTGACGAGCGCGTCGACCGTCTCGTCGTTGAGCACGTAGCCGTTCTCGTCGATCAGGCCGTCCTGGCCGTGCGAGGTGTACGGATCGAGCGCGACGTCGGTGATCACGCCGAGGTCGGGGAAGCGCGACTTGAGCGCGAACACCGCGCGCTGCACGAGGCCCTCGTCATCCCAGGCCGCCGCCGCATCGAGCGACTTGGCCTCGGGCGCGGTGACCGGGAACAACGCGAGGGCGGGCACGCGCAGCTCGCTGGCCTGCTCGCCGATGCGCAGCAGTTCGTCGACGGACACCCGCTCCACGCCCGGCATCGACCCCACGGCCGCGCGGCCGGCGAGCTCGTGCACGAAGACCGGGTAGATCAGGTCGTTGGCGGTCAGCACCGTCTCGCGCATGAGGCGGCGCGAGAAGTCGTCGCGGCGCATCCGCCGCGGTCGAATGTAGGGATAGCTCATGCGGAAAGTCTACCGCGCGCGGCCGGTGCGCCCGGCGGGCCACGGCCGCTGGAGTCGGCTGCGATTAGGACGCGAGGGTCGCCGATGGGGTGGCGTCGACCCCGGCGCCCCGACCGTCGACGTGCACCGGCGGGCAGGCGGGGCCGCCGGTGCTCAGCGCGCGAAGACCCGGCAGCGCCGCGGCTGCACGCGCACCGCATCACCGCGCGAGGGCACGGGCGACAGGCGGGTGGCCACGTCGACCTCGACCTGCCCGCCGCGCGCGAGGGCGATGTCGAGCGTGGTCGTGCCCGCCAGGCGGCGCACGTCCACTACGCGCCCGGCGAAGCCGTGCTCGCCCAGGTCCGCATCGTGCGGCCGGAAGTAGAGCCGCGCGGGGCCGGTGGCGCCGTCGGTGGGCAGCGGCAGCGCGACCTCGCCGTCGGTGAACGCACCGTCGCGCACCGCGCCGTCCACGGTGGACGCGCGCCCGATGAAGTCGAACGCGAAGGCCGTTGCCGGGGAGTCGTAGATCTCGGCCGGCGTGCCGACCTGCTCGATGCGCCCGTCGCGCAGCAGCACCACGCGGTCGGCGAGTTCCAGCGCTTCCTCCTGGTCATGGGTCACGAACAGCGTGGTGGTGCCGGTCTGCTCGTGCAGGCGACGCAGCCAGCGACGCAGCTCGATGCGCACCTTGGCGTCGAGCGCGCCGAACGGCTCGTCGAGCAGCAGCAGGCCCGGCTCGATAGCGAGCGCGCGGGCGAGCGCGATGCGCTGCTTCTGGCCGCCCGACAGCTGTTCGGGGTAGCGACCACCGTGCTCGGGCAACTGCACCAGCGCGAGCAGTTCGTCGACGCGCCGTGCGATGTCGGCCTTCGCCGGGCGCCGCACGCGTGGGCGGCTGCGCAGCCCGAACGCGATGTTCTCGGCGACCGTCATGTGCCGGAACAGCGCGTAGTGCTGGAACACGAAGCCGACGTTGCGTTCGCGCAAGGAGAGCCGCGTGGCGTCGCCATCATCGAACAGCACACGCCCGCCGTCGGCGTCGAGCAGGCCGGCGATCACGCGCAGCAGCGTGGTCTTGCCCGAGCCCGAGGGGCCGAGCAGCGCGACGAGTTCGCCCGCGGCGACGTCGAGGTCGACGGCATCGAGCGCGGCGAGCCCTTCGTAGTGCTTGGACAGCCCGCGCACGGTGAGGCGGGTGCCGGGGCGGCGGAGCGTGGCGGTCACGGCGCGGCTGGGCTCAGTGGCGAGTGGAAGGGCGAGCGAGGGCGTCGCCATGGCGGGACTCCAGCCAGAATTTCAGGACGAGCGTGACGAGCGCGAGGCCCGCCAGCAGCGAGGCCACTGCGAACGCGGCAGTGCCGTCGAACTCGTTGTAGAGGATCTCGATGTGCAGCGGCAGCGTGTTGGTGAGCCCGCGGATGTGGCCCGAGACCACGGACACCGCGCCGAACTCGCCCATCGCGCGCGCGGTGCACAGCAGCACGCCGTACAGCAGGCCCCATTTGATGTTGGGCAGCGTCACGCGACGGAACATCGTCCACGCGCCGGCACCGAGCGAGCGCGCGGCCAGTTCCTCGTCCGCGCCCTGCTGCTGCATCAGCGGGATCAGCTCGCGCGCGACGAAGGGAAAGGTGATGAACAGCGTCGCGAGCACGATGCCCGGCCGCGCGAACAGGATCCTGACGTCGTAGTGCTCGAGCAGCGACGCGAACCAGCCCTGCGAGCCGAACAGCAGCACGAGGCACAGGCCCGCGACCACCGGCGACACCGCGAACGGCAGGTCGACCAGCGCGAGCAGCACGCGCTTGCCGTGGAAGTCGAAACGCGTCACCGCCCAGGCGAGCATCACGCCGAAGACCGCATTCAACGGCACCGCGATGCCGGCGGTGAACAGCGTCAGCTTCAGCGCGGCGATCGCGTCCTCGGTGGTGAGCGCGGCCCACCACGCGTGGAAGCCTTCGCCGAATGCCGCGCCCAGCACCATCGCCAGCGGCAGCACCACGAGCCCGCCCATCAACAGGAAGGCGAGCGCGATCAGCGGGATGCGCATCCACGCCGGCGGATCGAGCGGATGACGCTCAGCCACGGCGGCCGCCCCGGGAATGCGCGAACAGCAAGGGGACCGCATTGATCGCGAGCAGGCAGACGAACGAGGCGATCAGCAGCAGCGCCGCGATCGCGACCGCGCCGTTGTAGTCGTATTCCTCCAGGCGGATCGTGATGAGCAGCGGCGCGATCTCCGTTTTGTACGGTAGGTTGCCGGCGATGAAGATCACCGAGCCGTACTCGCCGAGCGCGCGTGCGAAGGCCAGCGAGAACCCGGTGAGCGCGGCCGGCAGCACTTCGGGCACCACCACGCGGCGCCACGTGGTGAAGCGCGAGGCCCCGAGCGAGGCCGCGGCCTCTTCCTGTTCGCGCCCGAGGGTTTCCAGCACCGGCTGCACCGTGCGCACCGCGAACGGCAGCCCGATGAAGACCAGCGCGAGCACGATGCCGATCGGGGTGTAGGCGATCTTCCAGCCCATCGATTCGGCGTACCGGCCGAGCCAGCCGTTCGGCGCGTAGATCGCGGTGAGCGCGATGCCGGCCACCGCCGTCGGAAGCGCGAACGGAAGGTCGACCAGCGCATCGAGCAGGCGCCGCGCCGGGAACCGATACCGCACCAGCACCCACGCGATCAGCACGCCGGCGAGCGAGGCGATGATCGCGGCGACCAGCGACGCCCCGAAGCTGAGCTTGAGGGCCTGCTGCACGCGCTCGTCGGAAATCGCGCGCAGCCAACCTTCGCGCCCGAGCCCGGCCGCACGCACCGCCAGCGCGAGCAACGGCAGCAGCACGACGGCGCCGAGCCACGCCATGCCGAGCCCCAGGCTCAGCCCGAAGCCCGGCAGGGGCGAGCGTCCCGCGCGGCTGCGCGTGCGCGGCGGGACACCCGCGATGGCGGTCGCCGACTGCGTCACTTGCGGTAGATGCGGTCGAAGAAGCCGCCGTCGGCGAAGTGCAACGCCTGTGCCTTCTTCCATCCGCCGAACGCGCTGTCGATCGTCACCCGCTTGAGCTTCGGGAAACGCGCGAGGTCGCCCGCGGCGATGCCGGTGGTGTCGATCGGACGGAAGAAGTGCTTCGCCGCGAGCTGCTGGCCCGTCGGCGAGTACAGGAACCGCAGGTAGGCTTCGGCCTGCTTGCGCGCGCCGTGCCTGGCGACGTTCTTGTCGACCCACGCAACCGGCGGCTCGGCGAGGATCGACAGCGACGGCGCGACGATCTCGTACTTGCCGGCGTTGCCCGGCTGCGCGAGCGTGAGCAACGCCTCGTTCTCCCAGGCGATGAGTACGTCGCCGATGCCGCGCTCGACGAAGGTGGTGGTCGCGCCGCGCGCGCCAGAGTCCAGCACCGGCACGTTCTTGAACAGCCGGCCCATCCAGTCGACGACCTTGTCGCCGTCGCGGTACTGCTGCGAGGCCCAGGCCCAGGCGGCGAGGTAGTTCCAGCGCGCGCCGCCGGAGGTCTTCGGGTTCGGCGTGATCACCGCGACGCCCGGCTTGGTCAGGTCGCCCCAGTCGCGGATGCCCTTCGGATTGCCCTTGCGTACCAGCAGCACGATGGTCGAGGTGTACGGCGCGCTGTTGTGCGGCAGGCGCGACTGCCAGTTCGGCGGCAGCAGCTTCGCGTTCTGCGCGATGGCGTCGATGTCGCCG
This sequence comes from Lysobacter xanthus, assembly GCF_047159895.1. NCBI lineage: Bacteria > Pseudomonadati > Pseudomonadota > Gammaproteobacteria > Lysobacterales > Lysobacteraceae > Lysobacter > Lysobacter xanthus. Next base: position 43,658 of record NZ_BAAGAB020000006.1, on the reverse strand, counting down.
GCGAGGGCCAGCGTCACCACGTCCGCCTGCAGCCCGTCGATGACGGCACGGGCCTGCTTGCCCGAGCCTCCGTGCGAACTGCGGACCTCGAGCGTCTCGCCGGTCTGCTGCTTCCACTGGGCGGCGAACCGCGTGTTGACGTCGGCGTAGAACTCGCGCGTCGGATCGTAGGAGACATTGAGGAGTTGCAGCTCCTTGGCGCCGGCCGGACCGGCGAGCAGCGTCGCCGCCAGCAGTGCGGTGCGGATCAGGGTCTTCATGGGGGAAAGGCCTGGAGTGGAGGTCAGAAGGAGACTTGCGCGCGGGTGAAGAAGGTCTTCTCGGTCTCGCGGTCGCCGCCCGCCGCGCCGCCGTCGAACGCGGCCTGCGTGTAGTTCGCGACCAGCTTGAGGTTCTGCGTCAGGTACCAGTTGACGCCGACCGTCCAGGCACGCACCCGGTGGGCGGCGGTGGCCGGGTCGGCGAATACGGGGAAGGCGTCCTCGTCGATGTCGAGCGCCCCGACCCGGGCGGCGAGTTCCACGGCGCCGAAGCCTGCGCCCGCGACGTTGAAAGGACGATCGGGCCGCGCCACACCGCGGTACGACGCGTCCTCGCCGGTCAGCACCCAGCTCGCGGCGAGCTGCCAGGCGCGGTTGTCGATGCGCGCACGGCTCGTGCCCGCGCGTACCTGCTGCGACGACTCGATGTATTCGCCCAGCAGGCCGACGGGGCCCGCGTACCAGTACGCCTGCGGCGAGAGACGACGGCGCTCGCCGTCGGCCACCACGGCGCTGCGATAGCCGAAGAACTGCACCTGGCCGGGGGTGCGGTAGCGCGGCAGCGCGTTCGAGCCGCTGCCCGCGACGTCGCCCTGCGTGGCCGAGACGCCGAAGCCGAGGCCCGATGCGATGCCGGCCGAGTCCCGGAACGGTTCCCAGAACACCCGGCCGGCGAACTCGATCGCATCGTCGGGATTGCTCGCCGTGGGCGCATCGCGGCCGTCGGGCGTGCCGTTGAACGCACCGACCGCATACGTGAGGCCATTGCCGGACTCGCCCTGCAGCTGCACGCCGAAATCGCGATTGGGCGCGAGCTCCGACGGCAGTCCGAGTTCCATGAACGTGGTCGCGCCCGACGACTGCAGGCGCTCGAGCCCGACCGGCGCCTTGAACTTGCCCACCCGCACGGTCGCGCGCGGGTCGAATTTCAGGTCGACGTAGGCATCGGCGATCGTCGCGCTGTCGCCCGCGAGCTCCGGCATCAGGCGGAAGCCGAGCAGCTTGCCGTAGCTGCCTTCGAGCACCGGCTGGATGCGGCGCACGAGGAAGCCGTCGTTCTGCGGCAACGCGTCGTCGCCGATCCAGGCGCGGCCGTCCGCCTGGACCAGGCCGCGGAACTTCAGCTCGACCCCGTCCGCGGCGGGCGACTTCAGCGACACGCCCTTGGCCGCACTGACGGTGAGCGTCGAGGCACTGGCGGCCTTCGTCACCGCGTCTTCGGCCTGCAGCTCCAGCTGGCGCTCGATGACCTTCAGGCGCTGGTCGAGCGCGGCGAGGCCGGCATCGCTACCGGCGTCGGTGGCGGAGACGCCGAGGCGCTGCTCGATCGCCTTCAGGCGTTCGGCCAGCTGTTCGACGGTGGGCGGCTGCTGGCCGTGGGCGGCGCCGGTGGCCGACACGAGCGCCAGCGCGACGGCGAGGGAAGCGGGACGGCGTGGCATCAGGGACTCCGTTTGCGGTGGGCGATGCCCTGCGGCATCGCGAAGGTTCGTGGTGGACGCGTGGAAGATCCGCGTCCGTCGACGCGCAGCATCCGGCCGCGCGATTGGGACGATGGGGCCAGTGTGTACGACGACCTCCACCGCGCGCCGGCATTGCGGACGGCGCAGTCGCCGAATGGCGCGACAGTCATGCGGACGTCGCCACGCCGAGCGGATCGCCGTTGGCCAGCGCCTGTACGCTCACCGCATCGAGCACCCGCGACAGCGCGTCCCGGGCATCGCGCATCACCGCGCGCAGGCCACAGGCGTCCGGATCGGGGCATTCGGGGCAGGCCCGGTAGGCGGTGACCGAAGCGCAACGCACCGGCGCCAGCGGGCCGTCGATCACGCGGATGACGTCGCCGAGCATGATGCGGTGTGCGGGGCGCGCCAGGGCATGGCCGCCGTGCGGGCCGCGTCGGCTGTCGACCAGGCCCGCATCGCGCAGCTCGACGAGGATCGCCTCGAGGAACTTCTCCGGCGTGCCGCTGCGCTCAGCGAGCGTGCGCGCCTGCAGCCGCTCGCCGTCGCCGACGGCCAGCGCGGACAGCGCCCGCAGCGCGTACTTGGCCTTCATCGTCAGCATTTCCCAGCCACCATGTGGGAAATCTGCCTGCGGCCGCGCGATCCGGGAAACGCCGCGGTCGAATCTGCTCATGCCGTGACGGCATGTGGCGACGCGCGCGCAGGCTAGGATGCCGCCGATGCGTTCGCCCCTTCCGTCCCTCGCCCGCACGAGCCTCGCGGTGCTCGGCCTGCTCGCGCTGGCCTGCGCGCTGGGACCGCTCGTGGTGCCGTTCGATGCGCAGTCGCCGGACTGGGACGCCCTGTCCGTCGCGCCGGGCGTCGGCGGGCATCTGCTCGGCACCGATGCGATCGGCCGCGACGTGCTCGCGCGCACGCTGGCCGGGGGCCGGCTCTCGCTCGGCGTCGGCCTGCTGTCGAGCGTGCTCGCGCTGCTGATCGGCCTGACCTACGGCGCCGTCGCCGGGCTCGCGGGCGGCCGCCTCGAGCGGCTGATGGTGCGCGCGCTCGACGTCGTCAGCGCGATCCCGTTCCTGCTGGTGGTGATCCTGCTGCTCACCCTGTTCGAGCGCTCGCTCGGCCTGCTGCTTGCCGCCATCGGCGGCTACGTCTGGATCGACTTCGCGCGCGTGATGCGCAGCGAGGCCGCGCGGCTGCGAAACGCGCCCTTCGTGCTCGCGAGCGAGGCCCTGGGCGCGACGTTCGGCCAGCGCCTGCGCTGGCACGTCGTGCCCAACCTGCTGCCGCTGGCGATGGTCTACCTCGGCCTGATCCTGCCGCAGGCCATCCTCGTCGAGAGTTTCCTCGGCTTCCTGGGCCTGTCGATCGACGAGCCCGCCGCGAGCTGGGGCAGCCTGCTGAGCGATGGCGTGCAGGAGATGGACAGCGCCCCGTGGACGCTGCTGTTCCCCGCCGGCGCGCTGGTGCTCACGCTCGCCGCGTTCCAGATGCTCGGCGACGGCCTGCGCGACTGGCTCGACGTTCGCACCCGTCCGCAGGCCGCCGCATGAGCGCGCTGCTGCGACTGCGCGACCTTGAAGTGCGGCACGGCACCGGCGTGCTGCTCCGCCTGCCGGCGCTCGACGTCGAGGCGGGCGGCTGCACTGCGCTGGTCGGCGAGAGCGGCAGCGGCAAGAGCCTCACGGTGCAGGCGCTGCTCGGCCTGCTGCCGCAGGGGCTCACGTCGACGGGCCGGCTCGCGTTCGACGGCGTCGAGTCGAGCCTCGGCACGTCGATGCATCGTGCGCTCGCCGGGCGCGGGCTCGCCTGGGTGCCGCAGGATCCGCTCGCCTCGCTGCATCCGCTGCGGCGCGTCGGCGACCAGATGGTCGAGACGTTACGGGCCCTGCACCGCCTCGACCGGCGCGCGGCGATCGACGAGGCGCGTCGCCTGCTCGAGCGCGTGCAGCTGCCCGATCCGGCGGGTGCCTTGCGGCGTCGCCCGCACGAATTCTCCGGCGGCCAGCGCCAGCGCATCGCGATCGCGCTCGCGCTCGCCACCCGGCCGCGCGTGCTGGTCGCCGACGAGCCGACCTCCGCGCTCGATGCGCGCATCGCCCGCGACGTGCTGCGTCTTCTCGATGCGCTGCGCGAGGACGACGGCCTGGGCGTGCTGCTGGTGAGCCACGACCTCCCGCTGGTGGCCGCGCACGCGCGGCAGGTGCTGGTGCTGCGTGCGGGCGAGGTGGTCGAGGCCGGCCCCACCGCCGCGGTGCTCGCGCAGCCCGCGCACGCCTACACGCGCGAACTCGTCGCGAGCGATGGTGCCGCGCTTGATGCGGGCGCACGGGTCGCGAGCGACGCCCCCGTCGTGCTCGAGGCGCGGGGCCTGCGCCTGCGTTATCCAGGCGCGCGCAGCGACGCGCTCGACGGCGTCGACCTCGTCCTGCGGCGCGGCGAAGCACTGGCGATCGTGGGCGAGAGCGGCAGCGGCAAGAGCTCGCTCGGTCGCGCGCTGCTGCGGCTCGTGCGTCGCGCCGACGGCGAGGTGCGGCTGCACCACCACGGCCGCAGCGACGACCTGCTGCATCTGTCGCCGCGTGCGCTGCGCGCGCTGCGTCCTACGCTGGGCGTGGTCTTCCAGGATCCCGGCGCGTCGCTCGATCCTCGCATGCGCGTGCTCGACCTGGTGACCGAACCGCTGCGCGTGCACGGCGGTGTCGACGCGGCCGCGCTGCGCGAGCGCGCCGGCGCACTGCTGCGCGACGTCGGCCTCGAGGCGGACATGCTCGATCGCCATCCGCATCGCTTCTCCGGCGGCCAGCGCCAGCGCATCGCGATCGCGCGCGCGCTCGCCGGCGATCCCGCGGTGCTGCTCTGCGACGAAGCGGTGTCGGCGCTCGACGCGCACCATCGCCGCGCGATCCTCGAACTGCTCGACCGCCTGCGCCGCGAGCGCGGGCTCGCCTTGCTGTTCATCACCCACGACCTGCGGGCGGCCAGCGCACTCGCCGCGCGCATCGCGGTCATGGAGCGCGGCCGCATCGTCGAGACGGGTGCCACCGCCGACGTGCTCGCGCAGGCGCGGCATCCGCACACGCGCGCGCTCGTCGAGGCGTCGGGACTCGCATAAAAAAAGCCGGCGCCCGAAGGCGCCGGCCGATGTCACACCGCAAGCGTCAGACGGTTACGGCTGGAGCGAAGCGCACTTGAAGATCTGGTCGCGCTGCAGGTAGCTGATGAGGCCGACCTGCTGGAGCGGCAGCGAACGATCCATGACGCACTTGGCGTACGACGCCTTGCTGCCCGGGAAGATCGCCTTGCAGACTCCTGCCTGGCCCAGAACGTTCGACCCGGGGATCAGGCCACCCACCTTCACACCCGGAACGGTCGTGTCGCAGGTGCCGAGCTTCGTGCCCGCGGTCTGCAGCTGCCAGCCGAGGTCCTGCAGCAGGGCCGGGGTCAGGTCGACCAGAACCTGCGCCTGGACCGACGGCGTGTCAAACGGCTCCATCAGCGCGTTGGGCTGCAGGGCGGTGTCGAAGTGCGAGAACGTCGAGCCGCCCGCGACAACCGTCGGTGCGTACAGGCGCACGCGGCCTGCGTTGTCGGCGCCCTGCAGGACACCCGGCGGCGTCGCGATGCCCGCAGTGAGCGGAAGGTTGGCCTTGAGCGTGGCGCCATCGACGTTTGACACCAGCACGGACGGGATGGTGATCGCCTGGGTGACGGTCGCATCCTCGCCCATGTCCTGCACGCCTGCGGCATTGCTGGCGATCACCACGCCAACGGCGCCGGCGAGCTGGGCATTGCGCACCTTGATCTTGAACGAGCAGGTGCCGCGGTCGATGACAGCGTACTTGCCGGCGATCGCAGCCGCGTTGACGAACGGAGCCTCGCAGCCATCAGTCGCCGACGGGCTGGCCACGCCGTCGTTCACCAGCACGAGCTGGTTGGCCGGCATGGCCGCGCTGGTGGCTGCAGGGCCGAACACCGCATAGCCGAGCTCGTAGTTGCCGGCGGCGGGGCCCGCGGCCACGCTCAGCACGCGCCGCTGGTCCAGCAGCAGCGAGGCCTGCGAATTGACGTTAGCACCCGCCCAGACGGTGCGGCCCGGCGTCTTCATGGCATTGGCGCGGTCGGCATTGGTCATGCCGGGGTCGTCGAACCGCAAGCCGCGGACGTTGTCATAGGCGTTGCGCGTGTAGATGTCCGAATAGCCCGCGTACAGCGCGCCGGTGCTCTTGTTGAGGAAACCCGCGACGCCGAGGCCGTGGCCGATCTCGTGCATCACCACGTTGAGGAAGTTGATCTTGCCCACCGGCGTCTTGCCGTCGAGGCCGTAGTACCAGCCGCCGGACGACTCCAAGCACCCCGGGGTGCCGATCTTGCCGTTGAACTGGGAGCTGATGTCCGGACCGCCTGGCACACCGTCGCCGCCAGCGATCGCGTCGTACAGCGCCGACGGGTAGATGACGTTGGGCACCATGCCCGGACCGTTGATGAAGATGTAGGTCGGACCGGCCGAACCCAGCACGGCGCTGGTCGCGTCGCAGGTCAAAGGGGCGAACGAGGCGTTGACCCGGATGTCGACGTTGCTCTTGAGCACGCCACCCCAGAGGTCGGCCGCGAACTGGTAGGCGTTCGTGCGCTGCTGGCCCAGCGTGGTGCCGGGGTTTCCGCCCGCGGGCGTGGCCGGGGTGGTTTCGTTGAGGCCAACGCCCGCCACGTCGACGTTGACGAGTCGAACGTTCGCGGCATCGGCGGCGCCGGCGGTGAGCGCAAGGCCCAGGCCGAGGGCAAGGAGGGTCTTGTTCATCGGTCGCTGACCTCGCGCGTCGGGGCCTGCGCCTGGCCGTGGTCGATCACGACGCGCCCATCGGGCCCCGTGGTCGCGCGGACAACGCTCTGCAAGTCGGCGGGGACGCGGAAGCCGGTGCCGCCCGCAGCCGCGTTGAAGCGGGTCGCGAGGATTTCCTCGGTCGTGGGGCCGGCAACCGCCGGGCCTTCGACTTCGAGTTCCGCGCTCTCGGTGCCCGTCAGCGGTCGCAGCTGGCCGGTGGTCGGGTCGATGCCGACCTTGATGCCGGCGGCGGTAACGCTGTGAGTGGCCGGCTTTGCGGGCTCGGCTGCAACCGCGGCGCCGGCGGCGACCGCCAGCAGCAGCACGGAAGTGCGTGCGATGTTCATGTGGATCCCCTGGAATGATCGAAAAACCCCCGGCCAGCACAGCCGGAACGGATTCGCCCGCCCGATCAGGACAGTGACCGAGGGCGCGCCCGAGTGTGAACCAGCTCACAACGCCAATTCAATAGGCATTCGCCCGACATCGGACGGGCGCCTTAACCGGACAGGTCCGCTCAAGAAACGGCCGCTTTCGGCCCTCAGCCGTGGCAGCCGTCGATCTCCAGCCGCAGTTCGCGGCGGCAGACGCGGGCATGCAGCACCAGGCGGGGCACGTCGGGCAGGCGCTGCCGCAGTGCGGCGTCGACCGTCGCCAGTTCGCCCGCCTCGCGGACGTAGGCCTTGAGCGGCGAGCCCGGGCCGAGCCGGGCTGGCAGGGACGGCCGGTGGGTGCGCGCGACCTCGACCAGGCTGTCGATGTTGGCCAGCGTCTCGTCGAGTTGCGCGCTCACGCAGTCGAGATGGCGGGATTCGTGGCCCTGGATCGAGGCCGTGCCGGACAGCAGCAAGGGCAGCGGCTCGATCGGCAGCATCGCCCGGGCGAAGCTCGGCGGCTGCGGGCCGTACTGGCGCGGGTAGCGATAGGCGCTGACCTGCCGCGGGTTTTCCAGCGGCAGGCCCGGCTCCCGCGCCGCGAGCCAGTACACCTGCAGGCGTCCATTGCCGCGGATGCGGCCGATCGCGGTCGCGGCCGGCAGCGTCGCGGTCGAGAAGCCATCGCCCAGCCCCTCGGCGCGGCCGACGCAGAAACGCTTGTAGCGCTCGTCGTCGCCCTCGCCCGCGGTGATGTCGTCGAGGTAGTTCCAGATGCGCAGCAGGTGGGGATAGCCGAGCGCCTCGGTGCGCCGCCGCAACGTGGCATAGGCATGCGCCGCCGCCGCCCGGATGTCGCCCGCGACCTCCGGCACGTCCATCGCGGCGACCAGCAGCGCGCCGTCCTCGGCATAGGCGAGGTCGTCGATGTGGCCGCGCCGCACGGGGCCGGTCGAGCGCCAGACTTCGAACGGCGCGTCGCCGGCCGGTTCGAGGGCGACGCGGACGAGGCGTGGATCCTCGCTCCGCGGCGCCGCCTCGCCGAAGGCGATGACCGCCAGCACGTCATCCCCGGCCAGCAGCGCCGGGAGAGGCGCGTGGGAGTAGGTGATCGACAGGCGCGGAGCGGTCGCCGGGGTCGGCGCCGTCATGGGCAGCCCTGTACGGCAGCGGGGCGGCGACGGGTCCGCGGGCTGGACGGTCCGGGCCGCCGGGCCGCGCGGGGCAGGGCTCCGACACCGGCCGATCCCCGGGCGCGCAGTGAACGGGGGCGGGGCCCCATCGCCGCCGACGCCCGCGCCACGCCGCCATCGGTGGCAGAATTCCGCACTTCGCTCATCCCCGAATGATACCGGCAGCCCGCGCGAGGGCGCCGGACCGCTCGCGGCGGGCGCTGCGGGCCGCGGCATCGGCGGCCCACCCCTTTTCGACGGAAGCACCGATGTCCACGCAGACCGCCCCTGAAACCGAACTCGCCGAGCTGATCGTCGAGAGCCTGAACCTCGAGGGCGTCAGCGCCGCCGACATCGATCCGGCGGCGCCGCTGTTCGGCGACGGCCTCGGCCTCGACTCGATCGACGCCCTCGAACTCGCCCTGTCGATCAGCAAGCGCTACGGCTTCCAGCTGCGCAGCGACAGCGACGAGAACCGCCGGATCTTCGGCTCCCTGCGCGCGCTCAGCGAGCACGTGCAGGCGAACCGCACGGCCTGAGATGGACCTGGCGCTCGCGCGCCTGCTGCTGAGCGCGGCGTACCCGCTGCTCGCGCATGCCGCGAGCGCGGGGCGCGACCCGCGGCTGGCCGCGTTCGCGCTGCTCGACATCGTGCTGATCCTGCTGGTCGTGCCGCTCGGCCAGCGCCGCCCGTGGGCCTGGGCGACGGTCGTCGCGTCGGCGGCGGTGCTCTGGCTCGTGCAGCGCTCGGTGATGCTGCCGGTGCTGCTGTTGCTGCCGCCCGTGCTCTTCCCGTGGCTGGTCGCCTGGTTCTTCGCGCGCACGCTTCGCGCCGGGCGGGTACCGCTGATCAGCCGCATCGCGGCGGGGATCGAGGATCGTGCCGTCGCCGACCTGCCGCCGCCGCTGCAGGCCTACACCCGCGGCCTGACCCGGCTCTGGGCACTCGTGCTCGCCGGGATCGGCGTCGCGAACCTCCTGCTCGGCATCATCGCGGTGCCCGACGGCCTGCTCGTGCACCTCGGCTACGCCTCGCCCGTCACCGTCCCGCAGGTGGCCTGGTCGTGGGTCGCGAACGTGCTCGACTACGGCGTCGCCGCGCTGCTGATGGTCGTCGAATACCTCGTGCGGATGCGCCTGTTCCCGGACCGCCCGTACCGCACCCTTCCCGAGTTCGTCCGCCGCATCGGTGCCATGGGCCCGGCGTTCTGGCGCGACGTGATGCGCTGAGCCCATGTCCGCGACCTCCGATACCCTCCCGCTCCGCGAACCGCTGCCGCTGCGCCTGGCGTGGTCGGCGTGCAATGCGGTGCAGCTCGTCTTCACCCTCGCGTGGACCGCCGCCTGCGTGACGCTCGCGCTCGCCGTGCGCGCCGTGACCGGCAGCGCGCGTCTGCCGCTGCGCATGGCCGCGCGGCTGTGGGCGCCGGCGCTGCTCACCGGCGCCGGCGCGCGGCTGGACGTCCGCGGCGCCGAACAGGTCGACTGGAGCAAGCCCTGCGTGCTCGTGGCGACGCACGAATCGGTGATCGACATCTGCGCGCTGTTCCGCGCGGTGCCCGTGCCGCTGCGCTTCATGCTCAAGCACGAGATGACGCGCGTGCCGTTCGTGGGCCGCTATGCCACCCGGATGGGCATGTGCTTCATCGAGCGCGACGGCAACCGTGCCTCGATGGTGCGCAGCCTGCGCGCGGCGGGCGAGATCGTGAAGGCCGGGCAGGTGCTCTGCATCTTCCCGGAAGGCACGCGCAATACCGACGGCCGCGTCGGCGAATTCAAGCCCGGCGCGTTCCAGGTGGCCATCGGCGCGGGCGTGCCGGTGGTGCCGGTGGCGTTGAGCGGCGCCGGCGCGATCCTGCCGCCGTACAGCTTCCGCGTGCGGCCCGGCACGCTGCGGGTGCGCTTCGGCGCGCCGATGAGCGCCGAGGGCAGCGGTGCCGACGCGCGCGAGGCACTCGCGGCGCGCGCGCGCCAGGCCGTGCTCGACCTGCTCGCGCGCGACTGACGTGGACTTCCTCATCGACGCCTCGCATCCGAGCCTGCCGGGCCATTTCCCCGGCAACCCGATCGTGCCGGGCGTGGTGCTGCTCGACCGCGTGGTCGAGGCGATCGAGCGCCGCCACGGCCCGCTCGCCGCGCTGCGGATGCCGCAGGTGAAGTTCCTGCAGCCCCTGCGGCCGGACGAGCCCGCGCGGATCGAGCTCGACGGCGAGACGCCGCGCTGGCGCTTTCGCGTGCTGCGCGGGGACGTGCTGATCGCCAGTGGCGACGTCGTCGACGGCAGCGCCGCATGAACGTCGCCTGGAAGCAGCGCCCCGAGGGCGGCGGCTGGTTCGCGCTCTGGCTGATCCGCAGCATCGGCCGCTACGGCGGACGTGCACTGGCGCGCCTCACGCTGTATCCCATCACCGCCTACTTCCTGCTGCGCCGCGACTACGAGCGCGGCGCATCGCGGCGCTTCCTCGGCCGCGCGCTCGGCCGGCCCGCGACGCTGCGCGACGTGGCGCGCCACATCCACACGTTCGCATCGACGATCCTCGACCGCGTCTTCCTGCTCGCCGGCGAACTCGACCGCTTCGACATCCGCACCCGCGGCCTCGAAGCACTGCACGCGCCGCTCGACCGCGGGCAGGGCGTGCTGCTGGTCGGCTCGCATCTCGGCAGCTTCGACGCCATGCGCGTGCTCGGCCTCAAGCGCCCGCAGACGTCGATCCGCGTGGTGCTCGACAAGCAGCACAACCCCTCCATGCAGGCGCTGCTCGACGCGCTCAATCCCGAACTCGCCGCCAACATCATCGATGCGGGCATGGACGGCCCGTCGATCGTGCTGGCGATCAAGGAGGCGACCGACGCCGGCGCGATCGTCGCGCTGCTCGTGGACCGCGCGCAGCCCGGCGAACCCACGCTCGACGTGCCCTTCATGGGCGGCACCGCGGCGTTCCCGACCTCGCCGTGGATGATCGCGGCGATGCTCAAGCTGCCCGTCTGCGTGGCCTTCGGGCTGTACCGCGGCGGCAACCGCTACGACCTCGACTTCACGATGTTCAGCGACGGTCTGGTCGCTGAACGGCATAACCGCGCGGCGGTCATCGCCGACTGCGTGCGGCGCTATGCCGCCATCCTCGAAGGCGAGGCGCGTCGCTCGCCGTACTGCTGGTTCAACTTCTTCGACTTCTGGCGCGAACCCGACCATGACGCGACGCTCCCCGCTCCCGATGCTCCTATGCCTCCTCCCGCTGCTCGCGCTGCCGACGACACGCGCCGCATCGCCTGAGATCGACACGGGCTGGATCCTGGGCACCCTCGCGCGCCCGGCGCCGATGCGCACGCAGTTCGTCGAGCTGCGCGGCTCGCGCCTGCTCAAGAAGCCACTGCGGGTGGAAGGCGAGTACGCGCGCCCGGCCGCCGACACGCTGGTGCGCGAGGTGCGGCTGCCCTACGCCGAGAGCTCGACCATCCGCGCCGGCAGCGTGACCATCCGCCGCGGCACCACCTCGAAGACGTATCCGCTCGATCGCGCGCCGCAGCTTGCCGGCCTGCAGAGCAGCTTCGGCGCGCTGCTGAGCGGCGATCGCGCGCAGCTCGAGCGTGCCTTCCGGATCGACAGCGCGGGCACGCGCGAGCGCTGGACGCTGCGCCTGGTCCCGAAGGACGCGCGCATGGCCACCTACGTGCGCGGGATCGCGCTGTTCGGCCGCGGCGCCGAGCTGCGCTGCATCGAGACGCAGCCGTCGAAGGGCGATGTGCAGCGCACGCTGCTCGCCGGAGCCGCGGTCGCCGCGTCCGGCGTCGACGACGCGGCGCGGCTGGCCACGCTCTGCCGCGGGGACGGCGCCGTCGCGCGATGAGTCCGCCGGCCCGCGCGCTGACGCCGCGCCTGCGCCTCGCGCTCGCCTTCGCCTGGCTCGCGCTGCTCGGCGTGCTCGGCTGGGCCGCCGGGCGTTCGCTCGACCTCGGCGGCGACCTGCGCAAGTTCATGCCGGCGCCGCGCACCGATGCGCAGCGCCTGCTGATGGACCAGCTCGGCGAAGGCCCGGGCGCGCGCCTGCTGCTGCTCGCGATCGAAGGCGGCACGCCCGAGGCCCGCATCGCGCAATCGCGTGCGCTCGCCGTGCGCCTGCGGTCGACGCCGGGCATCGCGCTGGTCGGCAACGGCGATACCGATCTGTCGGCAATCCCCGAGCGCCTGCGGCCCTACCGGTACCTGCTCTCGGATGCGCCCTCGCAGGGCGGCCTGGCCGCACCCGCGCTCGCCGATGCGCTGTCGCAGCGCGAGGCCGACCTCGGCTCGCCGATGGCTTCGATGGTCGAGCCGCTGATCGAGCGCGATCCGACGCTGGAGATGCTGCGCCTCGCCGAGCGATGGACGCCCACGTCGGCGCCGCGCACGGTCGACGGCGTCTGGACGAGTCGCGACGGCGCGCGTGCGGTCCTGGCGGTGCAGACGGACGCCGCCGGCTTCGACCCCAAGGGCCAGGCGAGCGTGCTCGCCGCGATCCATCGCGCCTTCGACGCGGTGCGCGGCGATGCACGCACGCGACTGGTGCTCACCGGCCCGGGCGCGTTCGCCGTGGACGTGGCCGGGCGCACGCAGCGCGAGGCGAGCCTGATCGGCACGGTCGACTCGATCTGCTTCGCGCTGCTGCTGTGGCTTGCGTACCGGTCATGGAAGGCGCCGCTGCTCGGCGCGCTGCCGCTCGCGACCGCGGGCCTGACGGGCCTCGCCGCCGTCGCGTTCTGCTTCGACGGCGTGCACGGCATCACCGTCGCCTTCGGCTTCACCCTGATCGGCGTCGCGCAGGACTATCCGATCCACCTCTTCAGCCACCAGCGCCCGGGCCTGTCGCCGTGGGCCAGCGCACGCGCGCTGTGGCCCACGCTCGGCACGGGCGTCGCGTCGACGTGCATCGCCTACATGACGTTCTTCGTGTCGGGCGTCGACGGCCTGCGCCAGCTGGCGGTGTTCACCATCGTCGGCCTCGGCAGCGCCGCGCTCGCGTCGCGCTTCCTGTTGCCGGGGCTGATCGATCCCGCGCCGCGCGACGTCGCCGACTCCGCGCGGCTGCGTGCGCTGTGGTCGCGCGTGGCGCGCGGGCCGAGGGTGGGCGTCACCGCGGGGGTCGTCATCGCCGCACTCGCGTTTGCCGCGATGCGCTTCGCTCCCGGTGCGTTCTGGGAGAACGACCTGTCGAGACTCACGCCGGTGCCCGCCGCCGCGCTCGCCGAGGACGGCCGCCTGCGCGCCGAGCTCGGTGCGCCCGACGTGCGCTATCTCGTCGCGATGGACGGTCGCGATGTCGACGCGGTACTCGCCGCGGGCGAACGGCTGGTGCCCGTGCTCGACGCGCTGCGTGCACGGGGTGCGATCGCGGGGTACGACCTCGCCGCGCGTTACCTGCCGAGCGCCGCTACCCAGCGTGCACGCCAGGCGCGGCTGCCCGATGCGGACACGCTGCGCCGCGACCTCGCCGCCGCGGTGGCCGCGAGTCCGTTCGTGCCCGACGCGTTCGAGGGTTTCGTCGAGGACGTCGAGCGCGCGCGCACCGCGCCCCCGCTGCAGCCGAAGGACCTCGACGGCACGCCGCTCGCGAGCGCCGTGCAGGGCCTGCTGCTGCCGCGTCGCGACGGCGCGACCGCGATCGTGACGCTCGCCGGCCTGACCGATCCCGCGGCGGTCGCGCGCGCGCTCGAAGGCCACGGCGCCCACCTGATGGACCTGAAGGAGGCGTCGGAGTCGCTCGTCGCCGCCTACCGCAGCCGCGTGCTGTGGGCGCTGGCGCTCGCCGCCGTCCTGCTCGCCGCGACCGTCGGCGTCGCCCTGCGTTCGGCGCGCCGCACCCTGCGCGTGGTCGCGCCGATGGCGCTGACGACGCTGCTCATCCTCGCGGTGCTGCGCCTCGCCGGCGTCGAGCTCAACCTGTTCCACCTCGTCGCGCTCATCCTCGCCGCGGGCCTCGGGCTCGATTACGCGCTGTTCTTCGACCATGCCGGCGACGATCCCGACGAGCAGGTGCGTGCGCTGCACGCGATCCTCGTCTGCTCGGCGACGACGCTGCTGGTCTTCCTGCTGCTCGGACTGTCGAGCATCCCGGTGCTGCGCGCGATCGGCCTGCCGGTGGCGCTCGGCGTGGCCTGCAACTTCGTGCTCGCGCTGATGATCGTGCGACACGACGGTACGCCGCCGGCGGAGACCGCGGCATGACCGTCGATCGCCCCCAAAGCCGCGAGGCGATCGCGCGGATCGTCCCGCACCAGGGCCGCATGTGCCTGTGGCAGCGCGTGGTGGACTGGGACGCGCGGCGCATCCGCCTCGAGGCGTCCGACCACGTGGACCCCGCGCATCCGCTGCGCCATCGCGACCGCCTGCATGCCGTGCACCTCGCCGAGTACGGCGCACAGGCGATGGCGGTGCACGGCGGCCTGCGCGGCGCGGCGTCCGGTGCACCGGCGCGGCCCGGCCTGCTCGTCGCGTTGCGCGGCCTCGTGCTGCATCGCGATCGCATCGACGACCTCGAGGGTCCGCTCGACGGCGAAGCCGAAGTGCTGGTCGAGAGCGAGACCGGCTGGCAGTACGCCTTCGAGATCCGTCATGCGGGCGTCGTGCTCGCCGCGGGCCGGGCGGCGGTGATCCACCCGCCGGCCTGAGCGCGGCATCGGCGACAATGCGCGCCGATCCCGACGGAGCACCGGCATGACCACTCCCCGACGCGCGCTCGTCACCGGCGGCAGCGGCGACCTCGGCGGCGCGATCGCGCGGCGGCTCGCGGCGCAGGGCGCGCACGTGATCGTGCATGCCAACCGGGGCCTCGATCGCGCGCAGGCGGTGGTCGACGCGATCGTCGATGCCGGCGGCTCCGCCGACGCGGTCGCCTTCGACGTGGCGGACGCAGACGCGAGCGCCGCGGCGATCGCGCGCATCCTCGAGGCCGGCGCGGTGCAGATCGTCGTCAACAACGCGGGCATCCACGACGACGCGCCGATGGCGGGCATGAGCCGCGAGCAGTGGACGCGCGTGGTCGACGTCTCGCTGCACGGTTTCTTCAACGTCACCCAGCCGCTGCTGCTGCCGATGGCGCGCGGGCGCTGGGGGCGCATCGTCAGCATCTCGTCGGTGGCCGCCGTGACGGGCAATCGCGGGCAGGCGAACTACGCGGCGGCGAAAGCCGCGCTGCACGGCGCCACGAAGTCGCTGGCACGCGAGATGGCCAGCCGCGGCATCACCGCGAACGTGGTGGCGCCCGGCGTCATCGAGGGCACGATGGCCCGGGATGCGTTCCCGCCCGAGCAGATCAAGCAGATCGTGCCCGCCGCGCGCGCGGGCCGGCCGGACGAGGTCGCCGCGCTGGTGGCCTTCCTCTGCGGCGAGGACGCCGGCTACGTCACCGGGCAGGTGATCGGCATCAACGGCGGCATGGCCTGACGGCCGCTTCGGAACGCCGTCCACGCCGGCCTCGCACCGGCGCTGCTACACCGGCCTGCGGTCGCCGCGTCGCGCGGCCGGAGGTCGTCCATGCGTCGTTTCGCCTGCCTGCTCCCGCTGCTGCTCGTCCTCGCCCCGATCGTGCAGGCGAAGCCGCCGGAAATCGCGCGCGACGACCGCAACCCGCCGCCGCCGGTCGCGCTGGCCACCTACGACCGCTTCGACGTGCGGCCGGTGGCGATGGCCGACGACGTGGCGGCGCACAAGGGCAACCGGGTCGCGCGTCAGTACCTGCAGGTCGACCTCGACGAGCGCATGCCCAAGCTGATCGCGCCGTGGAATGCGCGCGGGCCGGGCGACCGCATCCTGTCGATCCGTCCCACCATCGAGCAGATCCGCTTCATCACCGGCGGCAAGCGGCTGCTGGCGGGCGGTTTCGCGGGCAATTCGTGGGCGCTCGTGCGGCTCGACCTGGTCGACCTTTCGACCGGCGAGGTGATCGCGACGCCGCGCTTCTACCAGCGCGCGCCCGGCATCTTCGCCGGCTACAGCCTCGGCGCCGCCGACAAGCTGATGCTCGCGCGCATCGCCGACATGGCCGCGGCCTACCTGCACGACAACTACGAGATCGCGCAGGGCAGCAACGTCGCGCGCGCCTCGCGGGCGATGGACTGATCCACGCCCGGTACATGGCCGCGGCCCAATGATGACCGCCTCCCCGGAGGTTCCCATGACGCCACGCCTGACCGCCCTCGTCCTCGCGACCGCCCTGCTCGCCGGCTGCGCCGGCACGTCGCGCGTGATGATTTCCGACCCGCGTCCGGCGATCCCGGTCGAGCAGGTGCGCGTCTACGTGCAGCCGCCGGCGACGCGCTACGTCGAGATCGCACTGCTCGACGCCACCACCGGCGACTTCACCTACGGCGCGCGCAACCGCGACGAATCGCTGATGCTGAAGCTGCGCACCGAAGCGGCAAAGCTGGGCGCGAACGGCGTGCTGATCCAGAACCGCGGGCAGGTGCCGTCGAACGGCGGCGTCGGCATCGGCGTGGGCGGCGGCAGCCGCCATGTCGGCGGCGGCGTGAGCGTGGGCATCAGCCCGCCGAAGGAGCGGGCCACCGCGGTCGCGATCTGGATCGCGGAGCCGTCCGCCCGCTGACCGGGCTCAGGCCGGTTCGGCGACCGGCATCGCTACGCGTGTCCACTCCGGCGGCAACAGGGCCGGCGACGGCGCGCGACGGCCGCCGACCAACGCACCGAGCCCGGCGTCGTCCAGGTCCGGATGCTGTGCGGTCGCATGTGCGAGCAGCTCGGCGGCGAGGTCGACCATGCGGTCGAGGTCGCCGCGCATGCGCGCGACGAACGCGGTGGCATCGAGCGTGTCGTCGAGCTGGCGATTGAGCTCGTGGAACCAGTCGATGCGGTACTGGTCGAGCAGGCGACCGTCCGGCGGCGCGGTGTCCACGCCCGATGCGGCGTTGCGCTCGCCCCACGTGCGCAGCATCGCCTGCATCGCGCGGTTGAGCGCGCTGGCCTGGCCGAACAGCGGGCGCAGTGC
Source organism: Lysobacter xanthus (assembly GCF_047159895.1). Lineage (NCBI taxonomy): Bacteria > Pseudomonadati > Pseudomonadota > Gammaproteobacteria > Lysobacterales > Lysobacteraceae > Lysobacter > Lysobacter xanthus. Next base: position 26,586 of record NZ_BAAGAB020000006.1, on the reverse strand, counting down.
ACCGAGCACCTGCAGGTTCGCGAGGTAGCCGGAGAAGAACAGCGGCGCCAGCAGCGACCAGTAGTACGTGTAATCCCAGATGACCTTGAGCGGCATGACGCGCGCATCGCCGAACAGGCGGTACTGGTCCTGGTAGAGCGTCATCGTGTTCTCGTAGAACGAGAAGTAGAGCTGCTGGTAGAGCGCGGCCATGCCGGCGGTCGGCTTGCCTGCGCGGTCGGCCTCGATCAGCTCGCAGATGTAGGTGTTGCTGATCGCGATGAAGTCGCTGCCCGGCGAGTAGAACGGGTCGAGGAAGACGCCCGCCTCGCCGGTGAGCGCCCAGCGGTCACCGGAGAACACCTGCTTGGCCGAATGCGAGAAGTGGCGCAGGAACGCGAAGTCCTGCAGCGCGTGGCCGCCGGTCTCCAGCGCCGCCGCGACCCGCGGCTGGTGCTCGCGCAGCCAGGCCATCGCCTTCTCGTGCGTGTTCATCGACTCCAGCGGATGGAGGTCGCCGTCGCAGACGATGCCGAGCGAATGCTGGCCGGACGACAGCGGGATCAGCCAGAACCAGTAGCCCTCGCCGCACATGTGATTGGTCGAGCGCCAGCGATCCGGCGGCGTGGTGCGCGCGAGCCAGTCCGGGTCGGTCGACCAGTCGCGCGGATCGAGGTGGCCGGTGACGCGCCACCAGACCGAGTTCGCGTTGTGCGCATTCGACTCGGCGAGGCCGAGCTTGCGCTTGAGCAGACCCGCGCGGCCGCTCGCATCCACGACCCAGCGCGCGCTGAGCGTGGAGGCCTCGCCGTCGCGCTCGAAGCGCACGGCGTGCGCGTCGTCGCCGCTCGCGAGCTCGACGCCGCGCACCACGGCACCGTCATGCAGCACGACGCCCTGCGCGCGCACGTGGTCGGTGAGGAAGTTCTCGAAGCGGCCGCGGTCGATCTGCCAGGACGTGGTCGGCAGCAGGCGGCTGACGCCGAGTTCGGTGCAGCGGTCGACGTCGTCGCGGCCCTCGCTGAAGAAGAAGCGGAAGCCGAACTTGCGGATGTGTTCGTCGTCGAGGTGGCGCTTCAGGCCGAGCACGTGCGCGAAGTAGTGCGCACCGATCTCGACCGTCGATTCGCCGACCTTGAACGCACCTTCGCGCACCGGATGGCGATGGCGCTCGATGACGGTGATGCGCAGCGACGGATCGCGCCGCACGAGCTGCAGCGCCAACGTCAGGCCGGCGAGGCCGCCGCCCAGGATGGCGACGTCGGTGTCGGTAGCGGGGGTCATGTCAGCTCCGGGGCGCGCACCGGCGCGGCGGGCGGCGCGAATTCGCCGCTGGGATCGAAGACGATCACCGGCGTGGCGCGCGTGATGCGGTACTCGCGGGCGAGGCCGCCGTAGGCGAGCACCTGCCCGACCACGTGCGAGGTGATGCGCCAAAGGTCGCGCAGCGGACGGAAGTGGCTCTTGCGGAACTTCACCGGGCCGACCGCCGCCTGGTAGCGCGATTCGATCGGCACCGAGACGCAACGCACGCCGAGCAGGCGCGAGGCGGAGATCAGGATCTGCGCCTCGTAGACGAAGTCCTCGCCGGGAATGTCGCCGAGCGCGCAGACCGAGGCCGGATAGAAGCGCTGCCCGCTCTGCGTATCGGCGATGCGGAAGCCGCAGCCGACCGCGATGCCCCAGTCGCCGAACTCGTTGGCGAGGCGCCGGTAGGTCGGTTGCCGCGAACGCTTGCGCAGGCGCGCGCCGATGATGATGTGCTCGGGATACGCGTTCGCGGCCTCGAGCAGGCGCGGGATGTCGTCGGCCGAATGCTGGCCGTCGCCGTCCATGCTGATGGCGCCGCGGAAGCCCCGTCGCAGCGCCTCGGCGAAGCCGTCGCGCAGTCCCGCGCCCTTGCCCATCCGGTGCGGATGGCGGATCACGGTGATCGGCAGGTCGGCCACGCGCTCCACGGTGTCGTCGTCGGAGCCGTCGTCGATCAGGATCACGTTCGGGCAGTGCGCGAGCGCGCCTTCCACGACGTCGCGGATCCGCAGCGCCTCGTTGAGCGCGGGGATGATGATCGCGATGTCGCGCGCGCCGATCGCCTCAGCCATGCAGGATCTCCACATCCAGTACGCGGCCGGGACCGGCCTTGAGCGTGCAGCGCGGCATGCCCGCCGCGAGGGCCTCGAACAGTGGCAGCATCGGCCGCATCGCATTGTGCGGCGCCCGCGTGAGCAGCGCGCCGACGTCCGGGGCCGGCTCGCCGTCGCGCAGCGCGAGTCTCAGCCTCGCCCCGCGGTCGGCGCGTGAGAGCACCAGCGCGCCGCCGAGCAGGCCCACGCTGGGCGAGACCTTCGTCAGCGGCCCGGCCGCGGCGCTGTCGAACGCCACCAGCAGCACCGCCTCGGTGCCGGTGGCGAGCTGCACGCAGGCCTCGACGAGCCCCTGCGCGAACGTCGCGTCGAAGGCGCTGAGCGAGGTCGCGGGCGCCATCGCGCCAGCGCCGATCGTCCAGTAGCCGGCGGCGGCGTTGTGCACCGAATTGTGGAAGCGGATCGGCGAGACCGTGTCGGGCTGCTCGGCGAGCGTCGCGCACATGTAGTCGGTGATCGCGAGGTCGCCGTGCATGGAGGCGAAGACCGACGGCAACGCCTTCGGGTCGCGTCCGGCCGCGGCGCAGGCCGCCAGCGCCACCTCCAGCGCCACGGCGACGCTGTCCGGCGCACGGCGGCGCTCGTTCGGCGGCAGCAGCTGCGGCGACGGCCGCTTCGGAGCCTCCTCGGGCAGCGTGCCGTCGCGCACGAAGGCGAGCGCGGCCGCCCAGTCGGGCACACCGGGCGCCCAGAAGCCGAGGCCCTCGATCGTCGCCTCCAGCCTCATGCGGCGCGTCCGAACAGCAGCGAGCAGTTGTTGCCGCCGAAGCCGAAGGAATTGTTCATCGCGTAGCGGATCTCGCGGGTGGCGGCGTCGAAGCGGATCTGCGGGCCGCAGATGTCGTCCGGCGTGGTGGAGCCGAGCGTGCCGGGCAGTGCGCCGCTCTCCAGCGCGAGCAGCGCGATCACGGATTCGACGATACCGGCCGCGCCCAGCGTGTGGCCGGTGTAGGCCTTGGTCGAGCTGGCATGCAGCGTGTCCGGGAACACTGCCTTCACCGCGAGCGATTCGGCGCGGTCGTTCGCGGGCGTCGCGGTGCCGTGCAGGTTGAGGTAGCCGACGTCGACAGCGTCGACTCCGCCACGTGCCAGTGCATCGCGCATCGCCAGCTGTGCGCCGAGACCTTCCGGATGGGGTGCGGACATGTGGTGCGCGTCGGACGATTCGCCGTAGCCGCGCAGCAGCAGCCCAGGCTCGCCCGCGTTCGCGCGCTCGACCAGCGCGAAGCCGCCGGCTTCGCCGAGCGACAGGCCATCGCGCGTCGCGTCGAACGGCCGGCATGGATTCTTCGAGACGAGCTGCAGCGAATTGAAGCCGAACAGCACGCTGCCGCAGAGCGTATCCACGCCGCCGACGATCGCCGCGTCCGCCACGCCCGCCTCGATCAGGCGCGCGGCCTGCGCAAACACCTTCGCGCTCGATGAGCAGGCGGTGGCGACGGTGGCGCAGGGACCGCGCGCGCCGGTGGCCTCGCGCACGAAGTCGCCCGGCGAATGTACGGTGTGGACGATCGCGCGGCGCAGGTCCTCGGGGAAATCGGTCGTGCCGTCCGCGTCCGTCACCAGGCGCGTGTACGCCTCCTCGGTCGCGCCGATGCTCGAGGTCGAGGTGCCGATGACCACCGCGACGCGTTCGGCGCCGTAACGCGCGATCGCATCGCGCGTCGCGTCGAGCACGCCGTCCTGCTGCAGCGCGAGCCAGGCCAGCCGGTTGTTGCGGCAGTCCCACTGCGACCAACCGGCCGGCAGGGGCGCGTCCTCCAGGCCCTCGACGCGGCCGATCCAGCAGTCGAGCCGTGCGGGGCCGAAGTCGTTCGGGCGCAGGCCGCTGCGGCCTTCACGCAAGGCGGCACGATGCGCGTCCAGGCCGCGTCCGAGCGCGCTCGTGGCGGTGAACGCGCGGATCGCGATCGGCGGCATCGGGGCAGGCGCGGACGAGGGCACGGTGTTTCTCGAAGACGGGTCCGGAAGTATGCCAGCCGTCATCCTTCACCCTCCCGTCATGGCCTATCCTGCACGCGCATCTCCACCGCGGACGGCCGCTTCCATGTCTTCCCGCCGGCACCACCAGCTCACCCTGTTCAGGGACCGCGACGCGCTGCACACCGGCATCGTCGCGCTGTCGGCCTGTGTGCTGAGCGCGGGGCTCGTCTACGTCGGCTACCTCGTCCACGTGGTGCGCACCGCACGCCGCGCGCCGTGCACGGTGCAGCGCGGCCGCCACCTGCTGCTGTTCGGCAAGCATGCGCCCCAGGGCCGGATCGACGACGATTTCGCGGCCCGCCTCGATCGCGCCGTCGCGCTCGGGCGCGAGCAGCCGCAGCGTCGCTACGTGCTGCTGGGCGGTGGCGCGCACGGCGAGCCGAGCGAGGCCGAGATCGCACGCCGCGAACTCTTCGCCCGGGGGCTCTCGGCCGACACGCCGCTGCAACTCGAATCCGGTTCCCGCGACACCCTGCAGAACCTGCGCAACGCGCGGCACGTGCTCGGTGACGCCGTTCGCGAACGCGTGACGCTGCTGTCGAACCGCTACCACCTCGCGCGCTGCGCCATGTTCGCGCGGCAACTCGGCTTCGATGCCGAACTCTGCGCCGCCGAGCCGCGCCTGCCGCTCGGCCCGCGCACGCTGCTGCGCCTGGCCGGCGAAGCGGCCTACGTCTGCTGGGTCGACGTCGGCACGCGCTGGGCGCGCTTCATCGGCAACGAGCGGATGCTGGCGCGGGTGACCTGAGTCGTCCGGGTACCACCAACGAGAACGCCCGCTTTCGCGGGCGTTTTTGCATCGCAGGGCCGACGGATCAGCCCTTCTTCGCCTTCTGCTGCGGCACGAACTGCTCGCGTACCGCCTTGGCCAGCAGCTTCGGCGGCAGCAGGCCCTGGTCGAGCAGGAAGTCGTTGAAGGCCTTGCGGTCGAACCTGTCGCCCAGCGCGATCTCCGTCTCCGTGCGCAGCTGCATCAGCTGGCTGTAGCCGTAGAAGTAGGCACCGGCCTGGCCCGGCGAGCGCACGGTGTAGCGGTCCACTTCCTGCCGCGCCATCGCCTTCGAGAAGCCGACCTTGTCGGTGAGCCAGTTGAACGCGGTATCGCGGTCGGTGAGCCCGAGATTGAGCATCGGATCGAGCATCGCGCGCGCGGCGCGAAGCAGGCGGAACTGCAGCGCGATCAGCTGCCCGTCCAGCGGCTCGTACGGGACCATCTCGGCCTCGGCGTACAGCGCCCAACCTTCGACGTTGACCGAGTTGAAGGCGTACAGCGTGCGCGCGAGCGAGACGCCGCGCTCGACCATCGCGGTGAACTGCAGCTCGTGGCCCGGGCGGCCTTCGTGGGCGGTGAGCGTCCAGGCGCTGGCCGGATAGTTGAAGTCGTCGTAGGGGCCGTCGGCGCCGGCGTCCGGGTTCGACATCGGGAGAACGAACGTGCCCTGCTGGCCGGTGTTCCCCACCAGCGGCGCCGGCAGGAAGTGCGGGGCCGGCTGTTGCGCGTTCTCGGCGGGCGTGCCCACGCGCATCTGCATCGGGCGGTTCGGCAGTTCCACCACGCGGTTCGCCGCGATCAGGCGGTCGAGCTCGGGCATCACCTCGGTGCGGTAGTGCGTCTCGATCTTCTCGTTCGGGATCACGTCGCGCTTGAGGTGCTTGATGACCGCGATGTAGTCCGTCTCCGGCCAGCCGTGCGCCTTCGCGACCAGCGGCGCGAGCTGCTGCATCGCATTGCGCGTCTCGGCGAATTCCATCTGCGCGCGTTCGATCAGCGTGCGCGGGTCGATGTCGATGCCGACGCCCTTGAGCGAGAGCGCGTACAGCTCGGGCGGCAGCACGTAGGTCGTCCGGGCCGTCGGCAGCACCGTGGACTTCGTCCACGCGGCATAGTCGGCGAGCTGCCTGTCGAGCTCGGCGAGCGCCGGGCCCGCATCGATCTTGTACTTGTCGAAGAGCTGCTTGATGCCGGTGCGATACGTGTCGAGGTTCGACAGCGACTGCTGCACCTCCACCTGCGTCGGCTGCAGCAGGCCGGCCTGCGACCGCTCCTCGTAGCGTTGCCGGGCCAGCGTGGTGAGCGGCGTGCTGCCCGGCGCCATGCCGACATAGGCCTGCAGCCGCTTCAGCGCCATCGCGCGGCGCGCCTGCGGCGTCTGGTCGGACAGCAGGCCCTGCAGGCCGCCGAACACGGTCTGGCCGACGTCGAGCCAGGGACGCGTCAGGCGCTCGTTGATCTCGCTGCCCTCGATCGCGTCGTCGGCCGCCTGCACCAGGATCTCGAGGTCCTGCCGCACGTTCGGATCCTTTTCCGTCGCGAGCTTCGCGCGGAGCTGGTCACGCGCCTTGGCCGTGGCCTCGCGGAAGCGCGCCGAGTAGTTGGGACCGAAGTCGAAGACCTTCTCGTCGAAGCCCGGCACGCCGAAGAACGACAGCTGCTCCGGCTGGAACGGCGCCTGCGCCATCAGCAGGATCTGCGCGTTGGCATTGCTGCGCGCGACCCACGCGGGCGCGGGCTTGGGCGCGGCCTTCGCGGCGGGTGCCGCCGGGGCGGCGAGGGCGATCCCCGGGGCGGCGAGCGCCAGGGCGAGGGCGAGGACGAGCGGCTTGGTCATGGCGTCGGGTTCCGGGCGATTCGGCGAGGATGGCGCGGCCGCGGTGCGCGGCCATGCGCCGAAGGTCACGTCAGGGCTTGAGGCAGCGGCCGAGGAAGTCCTCGGTGATGCGCAGGCGATGCAGCAGGTCGCGACCCTTGAGCCCGTGCTTCGCGCCGGGGTAGGTCATCAGCTCGAACGGCTGGCCCCGCTGCTGCAGCGCGCTCATGAGCGCGGTGGAGTTGGTGAACAGCACGTTGTCGTCGGCCATGCCGTGGATCAGCAGCAGGCGCGGCGCCTTCTCGCCGACGAGGCCCTCGACGTGCTCGAGCACGCGCGCGGCCTGGTAGCCCTTCGGATTGCCCTTGGGGAGGTCCATGTAGCGCTCGGTGTAATGCGTGTCGTACAGGCCCCAGTCGGTGACCGGTGCGCCCGCGACGCCGCAGGCGTAGTCGCCCTCGCCGCGCGCCAGCAGCATCAGCGTCATGTAGCCGCCGTTGCTCCAGCCGTAGACGCCGACGCGGTCCTTGTCGATGCCGGGCTGCGACGTCAGCCAGTGAAGCGCCGCACGCTGGTCGTCGACCTCCACCGTGCCCTGCCTGCCGTAGAGCGCGCCACCGAAGGCGGCGCCGCGACGCGGGGTGCCGCGGTTGTCGACCGAGAACACCACGTAGCCGTGCTGCGCGAGGTACTGGTTGAGGTCGGGCGACCAGGCTTCGCGCACCGTCTGCGAGGCCGGGCCGCCGTAGACGTTGACCACCACCGGGTAGGCCTTGGACGGGTCGAACCCCTCGGGCTTCATCACCCAGTAGTGCAGCGGCGTCCTGCCGTCGGCGGCCTTCACCGTGCCGAACTCGACCGGGCGGTGCGCGGCGCGGTACGGCGCGTAGGGATGCTTCGGGTCGGCGAGGTCGTTCTTCACCAGCGTCGCCACCTCGCTGCCGTCGGCCCGGTGCAGCACAAGCTGCGGCGGCGTGGTCGGGTTCGACCAGTTGTCGACGTACACGCTCGCGTTCGCCGCGAACGTCGCCGAATGCCAGCCGGCCTCCTGCGACAGCCGCTGGATCGCGCCGCCCTTGAGCGGCACGCGGTAGATCTGCGACTGGGTCGGCGACTCGCGGCCGGCACTGAAGTAGACCCAGCCGTTCCGGGCGTCGAGCGCGAGCAGGTCGTCGACCGGCCAGTCGCCGGACGTGAGTGCACGCGCCTTGCCCGCGCCGTCGATCACGTACAGGTGCTCGAAGCCGCTGCGCTCGCTGCTCCAGAGGAAGCTGCCGTCCTTGAGGAAGCGCAGCGCGTCATGCAGCGGAACCCAGGTCTTCGAATGTTCGGTCACGAGCGTGCGCTGCTTGCCCGTCGACAGGTCCGCCTCGATGAGCTCGAGCGTGCGCTGGTCGCGCGACTGTCGCTGGAACGTCAGCCGCTGCGCATCGCGCCAGTTCACGCGGGCGAGATAGATGTCCTCGTCGCGGCCGAGGTCGATCCAGCGGGCCTCCTTCGACGCCCCCGACGGATCGATCACGCCGAGCTTCACCGCCACGTTGGTATCGCCCGCGGCGGGGTAGCGCTGCTCGACCACCTCGGTGCGGTCGGGATAGACCTCGTAGCGCTTCTGCACCGGCACCTTCGACTCGTCGATGCGGGCGAACGCGATCGCCGAATCGTCGGGCGCCCACCAGTAGCCGGTGTGGCGGCCCATTTCCTCGTCGGCGACGAATTCGGCCTGGCCGTTGCCGATCGTCTCGGCACCGTCGAACGTGAGCTGGCGCTGCGTGCCGCTCGCGAGGTCGATCACCCACAGGTTGCGGGCGCGCACGAAGCTGACGTACTTTCCCGCGGGCGAAAGCTTCGGATCGGTCGCGAAACCTTCCTTGTCGGTGAGCTTGCGCACCGCGTCCTTGCCGGACTTGGCGAGGTCGTACAGGTAGAGGTCGCCGCCGAGCGGGAACAGCAGCGTCTTTCCGTCGGGCGAGAACTGGTAGTCGACGATCCCGCTCAGCGCGGCGATGCGCTGCCGCTCGCGGCGTGCCTTCTCCTCGTCGCTCAGCACCTCGGCGCCGGGCAGCACGTCGTCGGCGTCGACGAGGCGCTGCGTCTTTCCGCTCGCGATGTCGTAGGCCCACAGGTCGAGCCGGTTGCGGTCGCGATCCTTGCCGCGCAGGAACGTCACGCGCGTGCCATCCGGCGAGACCTTCGGTTTCAGCAGGCTGGGCCCCGACAGCGGCGCGTCGCCGGCGAGGGCTTCGAGGGTGAGCCGCGAGGGGGCGGTCGGGGGCGCGGCGTCGGCGGTCGGCACGGTCAGGGCGGCGGTCAGCAGGAGGGCAGGGAGCACAGCACGAAGCCGGAGTCGGTTCATGGCACGGAGGGTCGCGGAAGTCCGCCGAGTGTAGGCGGCGAAAGCGGCCGCGCGGCAAGGAATCGTTCACACCGCGCTGATATCGTCGTCGGCATGACCCCCGTTTCCTCTTCCCTGCGGTGGCGCCTGCGCGAGGCCACCGCGGATGCGCATGCCCGCGTCGATGCCCGCATGGGCGATGCCTTCGATGATGCCGCCGGCTATGCGACGTTCCTCTGCGCGATGCACCGCTTCGTGCGCAGTTCGCGGCAGGTGCTCGCCGATGCGCCGGAACTCGGGGCCTGCGAGGCGGCGCTCGTCGATGACCTCGCGGTGCTCGGCCGCGCCCCACTCGGCGATGCGCCGCTGGCGGCGACGCGCGAGGACGCCCGCCTCGGCTGGCGCTACGTGATCGCGGGCTCCTCGCTCGGTGCGCAACTGCTGCTCAAGCGGGCGCACGCACTGGGTTTCGACGCCGACCGCGGTGCGCGCTACCTCACGCTGCATGCCGGCGGCCGGGCCTGGCCGACGCTCGTCGCCGCGCTCGACGCCCTGCGCCTGAGCGAGACGGCCGAGCGCGAGGCCTGCCACGGTGCGGTCGCCGCGTTCGGCGTGGTCGAACGCGCGCTCGACGAGGCGCAGGGCCTCACCGCATGACCCGCTTCGCGACGATCGATGCCGAAGGCTGCGCGAGGGAACCGATCCACCTCTCCGGCGCCATCCAGGCGCATGGCTACCTCGTCAGCTGCGCGATGCCGGACTGGACGGTGCGGCAGGTGTCCGCCAACGTGCCGGACCTGCTCGACGTCGAGGTCGATGCGCTGCTCGGGCACAGCCTGCGCGAGTACGTGAGCGAGGAGGTGCTGCAGGCCGTCCTCGACACGCTGGCGCTGGTGAGCCCCGGCGCGTCGGCGCAGCGCGCCGGGCAGGCCAACCTCGGCCCGCTCGGCACCGCCTGCGACCTCGTGGTGCACGTCGCCGACGACCTCGTGCATATCGAGATCGAGCCGCGCAGCGAGCGCGGGCTGGCGCCACAGCCGACGGCGCTGGCGCAGTCGATGATCGCGGCGGTGGCGCACGAGCCGCCCGAGAACTTCCACGACTACGTCGCGGCGCAGGTGCGCGAGCTCACCGGCTACGACCGCGTCATGGTCTACCGGTTCCTGCACGACGGCAGCGGCGACGTGATCGCCGAGTCGGTCGCCGGCGACCTCGAGCCCTACCTCGGCCTGCGGTATCCCGCGTCCGACATCCCGCCGCAGGCGCGGGCGCTCTACCTGCGCAACCGGCTGCGCGTGATTCCGGATGCCGATTACGTGCCCGTGCCGGTCCTGCCGGGCACGGTCGACGGTCGGCCCGTCGACCTCTCGCAGCATGCGCTGCGCAGCGTCTCGCCGATCCATCTCGAGTACCTGCGCAACATGGGCGTCGCCGCCTCTATGTCGATCTCGATCATCGCCGGCGGCCGGCTGTGGGGCCTGATCGCCTGCCACCACCGCGCGCCGCGGCTCGTACCGCCCGCCGTGCGCGCCGCGGCCGACCTGTTCGGCCTGTTCGTGTCCATGCGCGTGGCGAGCGCCGAGCAGCAGAAGACGCTTGCCCACTTCGAGCACGCCCAGCAGGTGCGCGACGCGCTGGTGCAGCGACTCGCGCAGGCGCGCGACTTCGATGCCGCGCTCGCCGGCGAGCTTCCGCTGCTGCGCACGAGCCTCGGCGCCGACGGCGCCGCGCTGTGGACCGGTTCGCGCTGGCAGGGCAACGGCCATGTGCCCGATCCCCGCCGCGTGGCCGCGCTGGTCGACTGGCTGCGGGGGCAGGGCGCCGCCAGCCTCGTCGCCAGCGAGCGCATGGACGCCTGGGCGCCGCCCGTGCCGGGTGATCCGGTGGCCGGCGTGCTGGGCCTTCGCCTCGGCGGCGACGACTGGTTGCTGCTGTTCCGCGACGAGCAGGTCGAGACCGTGCGCTGGGCCGGCGAGCCCGCCAAGGCGCTGGTGCCTTCGGACGACGGCCTGCGCATCGCGCCGCGGCGCAGCTTCGCGGTCTGGCGCGAGAGCATGCGCGGCCAGGCGCTGCCGTGGAGCGAGGCCGACCGTCGCGGCGCCGCGCGCCTGCACCAGGTGCTGACCGAGCAGCGACGCCGCATCCAGACGCGCACCGACGTGCCCGCGCTGGAACTGCAGCAGCGGCAGGTCGCGATGGACGACCGTCGCCAGCGCCTCGGCCAGCTCGCGCAGATGCTCGAGGGCCTCGCGCACCTCGAGGACGCCGCCAGCGAGCGCCTCGACGCCGGCATCGCCGCGCTCGAGCTCGAACTGCGCCGGCTCGCGGAAGTCGCGCCCGCCCGGACATGAGCCACGTGCCGGCCTGCGACGGCCGGCCCGTACACTTGCCGCCATGGATGTCTCCCACCTGCTCGACGCGCTGAACCCGGCGCAGCGCGAGGCCGTCTGCGCACCGCTCGGCCATTACCTCGTCCTCGCCGGCGCCGGCTCCGGCAAGACGCGCGTGCTCACGCACCGCATCGCCTGGCTGAACGAGGTCGAGCGCGTGCCGATCCACGGCATCCTCGCGGTGACGTTTACCAACAAGGCGGCGGCGGAGATGCGTCACCGCGTCGACATGCAGCTGGTGAATGGCGCGCGCGGCATGTGGCTCGGCACCTTCCATGGCCTCGCCCACCGGCTGCTGCGCCTGCACTTCCAGGAAGCCAAGCTGCCCGAAGGGTTCCAGGTGCTCGACTCGGACGACCAGCTGCGGCTGGTCAAGCGCGTGCTGCAGGGCTTGGAACTCGACGAGACGCGCTACCCGCCGCGGCAGGCCGCGTGGTGGATCAACGCGCGCAAGGACGAGGGACGCCGCGCGCAGCACATCCAGGGCGGCGAGGACGAGTGGACCGACACGATGCGTCGCATCTACGCGGCCTACCAGGAGCGCTGCGACCGTGCCGGCCTGGTCGACTTCGCCGAGCTGCTGCTGCGCGCGCACGAACTGCTGCGCGACTCGCCGCAGCTGCTGTCGCACTACCGCAACCGGTTCCGGCAGATCCTGGTCGACGAGTTCCAGGACACCAACGACATCCAGTACGCCTTCGTGCGCGTGCTGGCCGGCGACACCGGGCAGGTGTTCGTGGTGGGCGACGACGACCAGGCGATCTACGGCTGGCGCGGCGCGAAGGTGGAGAACGTACAGAAGTTCCTGCGCGACTTCGACACGGCAAAGACGATCCGCCTCGAGCAGAACTACCGGTCCAGCGCGAATATCCTCGACGCGGCCAATGCGGTGATCGCGCACAATCCCGGCCGGCTCGGCAAGAAGCTGTGGACCGAGGTCGGCGGCGGCGAGACGCTCGACCTGTACGCGGCCTACAACGAGATCGACGAGGCCCGTTTCGTCGTCGAGCGCATCAAGCAGTGGGTGCAGGCCGGCGGCAGCTACCGCGATACCGCGATCCTCTACCGCAGCAACGCCCAGTCGCGCGCCTTCGAGGAAGTGCTGATCGGCGAGCAGTTGCCGTATCGCGTCTACGGCGGCCTTCGCTTCTTCGAGCGTGCCGAGATCAAGGACGCGCTCGCCTACCTGCGCCTGATCGCCAACCGTGCCGACGACGCGGCGTTCGAACGCGCGGTCAACACGCCCGCGCGCGGCATCGGCGAGCGCACGCTCGACGAGGTGCGCAGGCTTGCGCGCGCCGAGGCCTCCCCGCTGTCGGTCGCCGCGCTCAGGCTCGCCAGCGGCAACGTGCTCGCCGCGCGTGCGCGCAATGCGCTGATGGGCTTCCTCAAGCTCGTCGACGACCTGCAGGTCGAGTGCATGGAGCGCTCGCTCCCCGAAAAGATCGACCACGTCCTGCTGCGATCGGGCCTGCGCGAGTTCTATGCGCGGGAGCAGAAGGGCCAGCTCGATTCGCGCATCGAGAACCTCGACGAGCTCGTCTCCGTCGCTTCGCGCTTCAATTACCGCGAGGAGGACGACGAGGAACCGGAGCTGCCCGAGCTCGTCGCCTTCCTCTCCTACGCCTCGCTGGAAGCGGGCGAAGGCCAGGCGCGGGCGAACGAGGACGGCGTGCAGCTGATGACGCTGCACAGCGCGAAGGGCCTCGAATTCCCGCTGGTGTTCCTCGTCGGCCTGGAGGAAGGGCTGTTCCCGAACAACAAGTCGGCCGAGGAAGCCGGGCGCATGGAGGAGGAACGCCGCCTCGCCTATGTGGGCATCACCCGCGCCCGCGAGAAGCTGGTGCTGAGCTATGCCGAGGCGCGGCGCATCCACGGCATGGACATGTACGGCATGCCCTCGCGCTTCCTGCGCGAGATCCCGTCGGCGCTGGTGCACGAGGTGCGGCCGAAGGTGCAGGTCTCGCGGCCGGTGTACGGGGCGGGTAGCCGTCGCCTCGACAACGGTGTGACCGAAGCGCCGGCGATGCCACTCGGCGCGACGGTGCGGCATCCCACGTTCGGTACCGGCACGGTGACCGACGTGGAAGGCAGCGGCGCGCACGCCCGCGTGCAGGTCAACTTCGACGACGCCGGCAGCAAGTGGCTCGTCGCCGCGTTCGCGAACCTGCAGCGGGTCTGAGGCGCCGCCTTACTGCAGCGTGCAGCCGTCGACCACGGGCGCGCCGGCGGTCGCGCCGGCGCCGTTGCAGGCGAGGCTGATCTGTTGGCCGTCGCGGATCGCCGCGCGGGCGGCATCGGCCACGCCTTCGACGCGCACGGCCGGGAAATCGCCGGCCGCCAGCGTCAGTGCGGTGCCGTCGCGGCCGGCGACCAGGCCGGTCACCAGCAGGCGCTTGCCCTTGTACTGGTCGTCGGCGGCCTTCGCGTCGGTGGCATAGGTCGAGGACAGCTCGTAGGCGGTCACTGCCGTCCGCATCGCGGCGTCGCCCGCGGGGGCCGGCAGCGTGGCCGCGGGGGCGCCGGCGGTCGGCGTGGCACGGTCGGCCGTGCTCGCCGATCCGGTATCGCGGCCGCCGGCGAAGCCCGTGGAACCGCCCAGCTGCGGGCGCATGCCCTGCGAGTCGAGCATGTACAGCAGCGGCGTCAGCACGAGCGCGGTGATCAGGGCGAGGCCGCCCGCGCGCGGTGCGCCCCGCAGCTGCGCCATCAGCGCGAGCAGCCCGGCCGCGATGCCGGGCACGAGCACGGCGATCGCCGGAAGCGGCAGCAGGAACGCGACGACGGCCAGCGCGAGGCAGGCCCAGGCGGCACGGATCAGCAGGGTCGGTTTGGGGGCGGCGTCGATGCTCATCGGCTCTCCTTGGAAGGCGGTCGGAATTACCAGCTGAAGATCTTGTACTGGACCGGGCGAACCGGGCCTTCGCCGCGGCGATGGTCGAGGCGCCCGTCGTTGTCGTCGTCGGTCAGGTAATACGGGATGCCGGTCTTCGGCACGATCTTCACCACCCGCAGCAGGCCGGCGACGCGGTATTCGGAGACGACGTCGCCGTTCTCCATCGTCCGTGTCGCCACCTGCGCATCACGCAAGGTGAGCGTCGGGTCGTCCGGCGGCATCGAGGCACAGCCGGCGAGCAGCGACAGGGCGAGCAGGAGAGGGGCGGTACGGGGCATCGGGGCGTCTCCGGTCAGGCGTCCAGCATACGGCCGCCCTGCCGTGAACGGCAGGCTCAGGGCGCGCGACGGGCGCCGCCTACAATCGGCGGATGAAGAAGCTCGTCCTGATCGACGGTTCCAGTTACCTCTACCGCGCCTTCCACGCGCTGCCGCCGCTGACCAATGCGGACGGCGAGCCGACCGGTGCGCTGTTCGGCGTGGTGAACATGCTGAAGTCCGTGCTCGCCGAGAAGCCCGACTTCGTCGCCTACGTGGTCGACGACTCCGGCCCGACGTTCCGCGACGACCTCGACCCGCAGTACAAGGCCAACCGCGCACCGATGCCCGACGACCTGCGCGCGCAGGTGAAGCCGCTGTGCGACATCGTGCACGCGCTCGGTATCACGATCATCCGCGAGCCCGGCGTCGAGGCCGACGACGTGATCGGCACGCTGGCCCTGCGCGGTTTCGACGAGGGCCTCGACGTCACCGTGTCGACGTCGGACAAGGACTTCGCGCAGCTGGTGCGCGATCCGGTCGACGGCCGCGGCGTCGCACTCGTCAACACCATGAGCGGCAGCCGCCTGGATTCCACCCAGCGCGTGATCGAGAAGTTCGGCGTGCGGCCCGACCAGATCGTCGACTACCTCGCGCTGATGGGCGACAGCGTCGACAACATCCCGGGCGTGGAGAAGTGCGGCCCCAAGACCGCGGCCAAATGGCTGGCCGAATACGGCACGCTCGACGGCGTGGTCGCGAACGCCTCGGCGATCAAGGGCAAGATCGGCGAGAACCTGGCCCGCGTGCTCGACCGCCTGCCGCTCAACCGCACGCTGACCACGATCAAGACCGACTGCGCGCTGGCGTTGGGGCCGCAGGACCTCGTGCTGCGCGAGCGCGACCACGAGGCGCTGCGCGTGCTGTTCGCGCGCTACGAGATGCGCCAGGCGCTGCGCGAGCTCGAGGGCGGCGACGCCGGCACCGCGCCGACGGGGCCCGGCAGCCGCGGCGTCGCCGCGAACGTCGCGATGGCGGAGGCGCTGGATCCCGCGCTGTCGGCGAAGGGCGAGTACGAACTCGTGCTGACGCCGGCGCAGCTGGAGGCCTGGGCCGAAGCCCTGCGCAACGCCGACGAGTTCGCCTTCGACTGCGAGACCGATTCGCTCGACGCGCTCTGCGCGAACCTCGTCGGCCTGAGCCTGTGCGTCGACCCCGGGCGCGCCTGCTACATCCCGGTCGCGCACGACTATCCGGGCGCACCGGAGCAACTCGACAAGGCGCAGGTGCTGCGCGCGCTCGGGCCGATCCTCGAGGATGCCGGCAAGCGCAAGCTCGGCCAGCACGGCAAGTACGACATCCACGTGCTGCGCTGCCACGGCGTCAACGTGCGCGGCTACCACGACGACACCATGCTCGAGAGCTTCGTGCTCAATGCCACCGCGACGCGCCACGACATGGACTCGCTGGCGAAGAAGTACCTCGGCTACGACACGGTCAAATACGCCGACGTCGCCGGCAAGGGCGCCAAGCAGATCAAGTTCTCGCAGGTGGCGCTCGACGACGCGACGCGCTACGCCGCGGAGGATGCGGACGTCACGCTCAGGCTGCACCGCGTGCTCGGCCCGAAGCTGCGCGAGGTGCCGGCGCTCGAATCGGTGTACCGCGACATCGAGATCCCGCTGATCCCGGTGCTCGAGCGCATCGAGGCGAACGGCGTGATGATCGATCCGGACGAGCTGCGGCGGCAGTCGGCCGACATGGCGCGGCGCATGCTGGAGATCCAGCAGCGCGCGACCGAGGTGGCCGGCCGCACGTTCAACATGGATTCGCCGAAGCAGATCGGCGCGCTCCTGTTCGACGAGCTGGGCCTGCCGGCGACGGAGCGCACGCCGACCGGTGCGCCAAGCGTCAACGAAACCGCGCTGGAGGCGATCGCCGACCAGCACGAACTGCCGCGCCTCATCCTCGACTACCGCGGGCTCGCGAAACTGCGCGGCACGTACACCGACAAGCTTCCGGAGATGCTCAACCCGCGCACGCATCGCCTGCACACCAGCTACCACCAGGCGGGCGCGGCGACCGGCCGCCTCGCGTCGAGCGATCCCAACCTGCAGAACATCCCGATCCGCACCGAGGACGGGCGCCGCATCCGCACCGCCTTCATCGCGCCCGAAGGCCGCCGCATCGTCGCCTGCGACTACTCGCAGATCGAGCTGCGGATCATGGCGCACCTGTCCGAGGATCCCGCGCTGCTGCGTGCCTTCACCTCGAACGTCGACGTGCACACCGCGACCGCGGCCGAAGTGTTCGGCAAGACGATCGAGACGGTCGAGCCCGGCGAACGGCGCGCCGCGAAGGCGATCAACTTCGGCCTGATGTACGGCATGAGCGCGTTCGGGCTCGCGACGCGGCTGGGCATCTCGCGCGGCGAGGCGCAGGACTACATCGCGCTGTACTTCGCCCGCTATCCCGGCGTTCGCGACTACATGGACCGCACGCGGCAGCAGGCGCGCGACCAGGGGTACGTCGAGACGGTCTTCGGTCGCCGGCTGTACCTCGAGAACATCACCGCACGGAACCAGGGCCTGCGCTCGGGTGCCGAGCGGGCGGCCATCAATGCGCCGATGCAGGGCACCGCGGCGGACATCATCAAGCGGGCGATGATCGACATCCACGGCTGGCTGGACGGCCATGCCGAGCGGGCGCTCATGGTGCTGCAGGTGCACGACGAACTCGTCTTCGAGGTGGACGAGGGCTTCGTGCCGACGCTGGTCGACGAGGTGAAGCGGCGCATGGCGGCGGCCGCGGAACTGAAGGTGACGCTCGAAGTGGACGCCGGCGTCGGGCTCAACTGGGACGAGGCGCACTGAGCGATTGCACCCTCGCGGTGCAACGCAGGAGCGGCGGTGGACCGGTCATGCGCGGACGCCGTCGCGTCCGTTCATCGAGGCGCGTCACGCTTTTCCGACGAGCGGGCGGAAAACGGTGAATCACCCCTGAATCCAGCCGGTTGGTGCACGGATGCCTTCACCTTCCGTGCATCTCGCCGATGTTTTTATGTCCCTGCGCCGGATGCAACGTCCGGCGCTGATCCTCCCCTCCCCTGGAGCGATCCCGGAACGTAAGGCCCCTCCCCAGGCCCCGTTCCTCAGCCCCGCCGGCCCCCCCTGCCTGCGGGGCTTTTTATTGCCCGCGATTTGGCGCGGGGCGGTTCAGCCCAGCTCGGCGAGCCAGTCGCGCGGGCGCAGGTAGTCGTGCAGGCGCGCCTCGGGCGATCCGGCCTCGGGCACGTAGCCGTACTCCCAGCGCACCAGCGGCGGCAGGCTCATCAGGATCGATTCCGTGCGGCCGCCCGACTGCAGGCCGAAGTGCGTGCCGCGATCGAAGACGAGGTTGAACTCGACGTAGCGCCCGCGGCGATAGAGCTGAAACCCGCGCTCGCGCTCGCCGAACGGCGTGTCGCGGCGATGCGCGACGATCGGCAGGTAGGCGTCGAGGAAACCGTCGCCGACGCTGCGCAGGTAGCCGAAGTCGGCGTCGAAGTCGCCGTGCAGGTCGTC
This sequence comes from Lysobacter xanthus, assembly GCF_047159895.1. Lineage (NCBI taxonomy): Bacteria > Pseudomonadati > Pseudomonadota > Gammaproteobacteria > Lysobacterales > Lysobacteraceae > Lysobacter > Lysobacter xanthus. Next base: position 8,451 of record NZ_BAAGAB020000006.1, on the reverse strand, counting down.
GAAGAACAGCCCGCCCACGCCGCGCGTCTCGTCGCGATGCTTGAGGAAGAAATACTCGTCGCACCAGCGCTTGTGCGCCGCGTAGCGCGCCTCGCCGCCGTAGGGCGCGCACAGGTCGTGCGCGACGCGGTGCCAGTGCAGCACGTCCTCGTCGAACGGGTAGTAGGGCGTCAGGTCGAAGCCACCGCCGAACCACCAGGCCACCGTCTCACCGTCGCGCTCGGCGCGGAAATGGCGGACGTTCGCATGCGTGGTCGGCACGTACGGATTGTGCGGATGGAAGACGAGCGACACCCCGACCGCGCGCCACGACGCGCCGTTGAGCTCCGGGCGGTTCGCGGTCGCCGACGGCGGCAGCCGCGTGCCGGAGACGTCGGAAAAGCCTATGCCCGCCTGCTCGAACACCGCGCCGTCGCGCAGGATGCGCGTGCGCCCGCCGCCGCGGATCGGCGACGGATCGTCGGGTGCCTTGGTCCAGGCGTCCTCGACGAAGCGGGCGCGGCCGTCCGCCTGCTCGATCCCCGCGCAGATGCGGTCCTGCAGGCCGGTCAGGTAGTCGCGGACCGTGTCGATGGAAGGCAGGGGCGTCGTCATCGCACGATTCTAGCGACGCGCGCGGGGCCTCCGTGCCTGCGACACTGCGCGCCCGCCGTGGAGCCGCCATGACCGACCTCGCCCTGCCCGTGCTGTATCGCGACGACGCGCTCGCGGTGGTCTGCAAGCCGGCGGGCCTGATGGTCCACGACAGCGCGCTCGCGCGTGGCGAGAGCGACTTCGCCGCCGATCGCCTGCGCGAGCAGTTCGGCCGGCCGGTCTTCCTCGTGCATCGGCTCGACCGCGCGACCTCGGGCTGCCTGCTGCTCGCCTTCGACCGCGAGACCGCGTCCGCGCTCGGCCGCACGCTGATGTCGCACGAGGTGGAAAAGACGTACTGGGCGGTCTGCCGGGGCTGGCCCGACGAGGACTTCGAGGTCGACCATCCGCTCGACGGCGGCCCGGGCAAGCCGCTCAAGAAGCCGGCGGTCACCGCGTTCCGGCGGCTGCGCACCGTGGAGCTCGAGATCCCGTCGGCGGGTTTTCCGACCTCGCGCTACGCCTGGCTGGAGGCGATGCCGCGCACCGGGCGCTTCCGGCAGATCCGGCGGCACCTCAAGCATCTCTCGCACCATCTCATCGGCGACACGAGCCACGGCGACGGTCGCCACAACCGCGCGTTCCGCATGCTCGGGATCCATCGCATGCTGCTGCATGCGCGCGGGCTCGCCTTCGTGCACCCGGGCAGTGGCGAACTTCTGCGCGTGGGCGCACCGGTCGACGACGAATTCGCCAAGGCGCTCGCGCTGTTCGACGCGTGAGCATCGCATCAGGCCGGCGCGGCGAGCGGCCGTTACGATGCACGCCATGACCGCGAGCGCCCCCGAGATTCCCGAGAACGAGCTCGTCGAGCGCTTCGTGCGGTCGGCCGGGCCGGGCGGGCAGAACGTCAACAAGGTGGCCACCGCGGTCGAGCTGCGCTTCGACATCGCGAACTCCCCGTCGCTGCCCGAGGATCTGCGTGCGCGCCTGCTCGCGCGCCGCGACCGGCGCGTCACCAACGAGGGCGTGCTGGTCATCAGCGCGCAGCGCTTCCGCACGCAGGACCGCAACCGCGAGGACGCGCGCGAGCGCCTGCGCGCCTTCGTCGAGGCCGGCATGCACGTGCCGAAGAAACGCGTGGCCACCCGGCCCACCCGGGCGTCGAAGGAGCGCCGGCTCGATGCCAAGAAGGGCCGCGGTACGATCAAGAAGGGGCGCGCCGCGCGGGACTGGGACTGAGCATGGGCGAGGGGTATCCGGCGCACGACGGCGCCGTCGGGCACATTCCGGCCATGCCGCCGCGCGTGCCGCAGGTGCCGCCCAACCGCTTCACCCGCGGGCTCGGCCGACTCGTGCTGCGGCTCGGCGGCTGGCGGATGGTCGGTGAGCTGCCGGACGTCGCCAAGCTGGTGCTGATCGGCGCGCCGCATTCGTCGAACTGGGACGGCATCTGGGGCTTCGCCGCCAAGCTCGCGCTGGGGCTCGACATCCGCGTGCTCGGCAAGGACACGCTGTTCAAGGTCCCGGGCGTCGGCCTGCTGCTGCGGCGGCTCGGCGTGATCCCGGTGGACCGTGGCAATCCGAAGGGCGTCGTCGACCAGGCCGCGGCGATGCTCCGCGAGGCCGACGCGCTGTGGTTCGGCCTGGCGCCCGAGGGCACGCGCAAGCGCGTGGAAAAGTGGAAGACCGGCTTCTGGAAGATCGCGCGCGCCGCCGACGTGCCGGTGCTGCCGGTCTACTTCCACTATCCCGACAAGGTGATCGGCGTAGGCCCGTTGTGGACGCCGACCGACGACGTCGCCGCCGACATGGCCCGCATCCGCGCCTGGTATGCGCCCTGGCAGGGCAAGAACCACGGGGCGCAGTAGACGGGCGAACGCCGCCGGCAGCGTCGTACGATCGCCGAACGGCCCCGCACAGGCGGTAAGGATGGACACCCCGGTACTCCTGCTCGGCGTCCTGCTCAGCTCGATCGGTCTCGGCTACTGCCTCTACGCCCGCCGGCAGCGCGCGGGCGTTCCCCTGGCCTGCGGCGTGGGGCTGATGATCGTGCCGTACCTGGTTTCGAGCGTCGCGCTGCTGCTGCTCGCCGGCGTGGTCCTCGCCGCGATTCCGTGGGTGCTGCGGCGCTGACGCGGCCGGCCCGCCGGGTGGTCGCCGAGGGGGTTCAACCGCCCGTGCGGACCTCGGTCCCCCAGGCCCGCACCAGTTCGATGAAGGCCCGCGCCTGCGGGCTCAGGGTGCGGCCGCGGCGCGTCACCACGCCGTAGCTGCGCGACGGGAAGTAGGCCGACAGCGAACGCGCCGCGAGCTTGGTCGCATCCGCCTCGGTGAGGCAGATCGCGGTGACGATCGAGATGCCCAGGCCCATCGCCACGTACTGCTTGATCACCTCCCAGCCGCCGACCTCCAGCGCCACGGTGTAGGGCACGTGCGCGCGCTGGAAGACCATGTCGACCATCCGGTACGTGGTCTGCCGCTGCGGCGGCAGGATCAGGCCGTACGGCGAGAGGTCGGCGAGCTCGATGACGGGCTTGGTCGCCAGCGGGTGGTCGGTCGGGGTGATCAGCATCGGGTCGTAGGACACGACGGCCTGGTAGGCGAGGTCGCCGGGCACGTCGAGCATCGAGCCGACGGCGAGGTCCGCGCCGTCGTCGCGCAGCAGGTTGAGCCCGCGCGGGCCGGTCACGTTGTGCAGGATCAGGCGGATGTCCGGGTGCGCGGCGCGGAAGGCCTCCACGATCTTCGGCAGCAGGTAGACGATCGTCGAACTGCCGGCGGCGACGTGCAGCTCGCCGGCGTCGAGCCCGCGGATGCGGTCGCGGAACATGGCGTCGAGGTTGTCCAGGCCCTCCACCAGCGGCCGGGCGAGGTCGTACAGCGCCTCGCCCTCGCGAGTCAGCGTCAGCCGGCGGCCGTTGCGCTCCAGCAGGGGCACGCCGACGTCGCGTTCCAGGGCCTGGAGCTGCAGCGTCACGGCCGGCTGGCTGAGGAACAGCGCCTCGGCCGCGCGGGACACCGAACCCAGCCGGGCGGTCTGGCAGAAGGCCCGCAGCGGCTTGAGCCGGTCGGCCTTGTAGGTGAAGCGCGGCGGGGTCGTCCGGGCCATGAAGGTCGCGTGTATATGATTTGCTCATACATCGCATTGCCAAAACTTGTTTGTCAAATACCAGACGGCGGCGCATGGTCGATTCATCGGAGCGACCATGAGGTGGCGCGATGTCGGCAGTGCTGATCGAAACGGGGAACGGGGTGCAGGGGATCGAGGTGCTCGGCCGCGCCGAGGCGCAGGACGCCCTGCTGACGCCCGCCGCGCTCGCCTTCCTCGGCGGCCTGCACCGCCGCTTCGAGGGCCGCCGCCAGCAGCGTCTCGCCGCGCGCCGGGCGCGCCAGTCGGCCTTCGACGTCGGCGGCCTGCCCGACTTCCGCCCCGACACCGCCCACATCCGCAGTGCCGCCTGGCGGGTCGCGCCGCTGCCCGCCGCCCTGCAGGATCGCCGCGTCGAGATCACCGGCCCGGTCGACCCGAAGATGGTCATCAACGCGCTGAACTCGGGCGCGAAGGTCTACATGGCCGACTTCGAGGACTCGACGTCGCCTTCCTGGGCGAACCTCGTACAGGGCCAGCAGGCGCTGCGCGGCGCGGTCGCCGGCACGCTCGCCTTCACCGCCCCGGGCGGCAAGGCCTACGCGCCCAAGCCGTTCGAGCAGCAGGCGGTGCTGATGGTCCGGCCGCGCGGTTGGCATCTGGACGAGAAGCACGTGCTCGTCGATGGCGCGCCGATGTCGGGCAGCCTGTTCGACGCCGGCCTGTTCGCCTTCCACAACGCGCACGCTTTGGCTGCGAAGGACCGCGGCCCCTTCTTCTACCTGCCCAAGCTCGAGTCCATGGAGGAGGCGCAGCTCTGGACCGACGTGCTCGACGCCGTCGAGGACGAGCTGAAGCTGCCGCGCGGCCAGATCCGCGTCACCGTGCTCATCGAGACGCTGCCCGCCGCGTTCGAGATGGACGAGATCCTGTACGCGCTTCGCGAGCGCATCGCCGGCCTCAACTGCGGCCGCTGGGACTACGTCTTCTCCTACATCAAGACGTTCCGCAGGCACCGCGACAAGGTGCTGCCCGAGCGCGGGCAGGTGACGATGACGCAGCCGTTCCTGCGCGCGTACTCGGAACTGCTGATCCAGACCTGCCACCGCCGCGGCGCGCATGCGATGGGCGGCATGGCGGCGCAGATCCCCATCTCGACCGACGTCGCCGCCAACGAGGCTGCACTCGCCAAGGTGCGCGCCGACAAGCTGCGCGAGGTCACCGCTGGCCACGACGGCACCTGGGTCGCGCACCCGGCGCTGATCCCGCTCGCGCAGGCCGTGTTCGACGAGCGCATGCCCGGCGCGCACCAGAAGCACCTCGTGCGCGACGACGTGCTGGTCACGCGCGACGACCTCGTCACCCCGCCGATCGGTTCGATCACCCGCGCCGGGTTCGAAGGCAACGTCGAGGTCTGCGTGCGCTACCTCGCCGCCTGGCTCGACGGCAACGGCTGCGTGCCGATCCACTGGCTGATGGAGGACGCCGCCACCGCCGAGATCGCGCGGGCACAGCTGTGGCAGTGGCTCAAGGCCGGCGACCTGCACCTCGACGACGGCACCCCGCTCGACGAGACGCTGTTCGAGCGCGCACTGATGAAGCTGCCGAACCTCGCGTCCACCGACATTCCCGGCGCGAGCCGCATCAACGAGGCGATCGGCCTGCTCTGCCGCCTCACCCACGGCGACGAGCTCGAGGACTTCCTGACGCTGCCCGCGTACAAACGCCTCGACTGAGTTTCCAAACGATCCGCGTTGAGCCCGACCGTCCGCATCGCGGGCGGAACGGCCTCCCCTTGCCCGACGACCGACACGAAGACAGGAGATCCGCCATGACGACGACGCTTCCCACCGCCGACCAGCTCCGCCAGCAATGGGCCAGCGATGCCCGCTGGAGTGGCATCTGCCGTCCGTACTCCGCCGAGGACGTGGTGCGCCTGCGCGGTCGCGTTCCGGTCGAGCATTCGATCGCGAAGCTCGGCGCGCAGAAGCTTTGGAACTCGCTGCAGACCGAGGACTTCGTCAACGCGCTCGGCGCGATGACCGGCAACCAGGCGATGCAGCAGGTGAAGGCGGGCCTGAAGGCGATCTACCTGTCCGGCTGGCAGGTCGCGGCCGACGCGAACATCGCGGGCGAGATGTACCCGGACCAGTCGCTGTACCCGGCCAACTCCGTGCCGCAGGTGGTCAAGCGCATCAACAACACGCTGCTGCGCGCCGACCAGATCCAGTGCGCGGAAGGCCAGGGCGACATCGACTTCCTGCAGCCGATCGTGGCCGACGCGGAAGCCGGCTTCGGCGGCGTGCTAAACGCGTTCGAGCTGATGAAGGCGATGATCGAAGCCGGCGCCGCCGGCGTGCACTTCGAGGACCAGCTCGCCAGCGTCAAGAAGTGCGGCCACATGGGCGGCAAGGTGCTGGTGCCGACGCGCGAGGCCGTGGAGAAGCTCGTCGCGGCGCGCCTCGCGGCCGACGTCATGGGCGTGCCGACGCTGATCGTCGCGCGCACCGATGCCGAGGCCGCCGACCTCATCACGTCGGATGTCGATGACAACGACAAGCCGTTCTGCACCGGCGAGCGCACCGTCGAAGGGTTCTACAAGACGCACAAGGGCCTGGACCAGGCGATTTCGCGCGGCCTCGCCTACGCGCCGTACGCGGACCTCGTCTGGTGCGAGACGGGCAAGCCGGATCTGGAGTTCGCGCGCAAGTTCGCCGAGGCGATCCACGCGAAGTACCCGGGCAAGTTGCTGGCCTACAACTGCTCGCCGAGCTTCAACTGGAAGAAGAACCTCGACGACGCGACGATCGCGAAGTTCCAGAAGGAGATCGCGACCTACGGCTACAAGTTCCAGTTCATCACGCTCGCCGGCTTCCATGCGCTCAACTACGGCATGTTCGACCTCGCCTACGGCTACGCGCGCCGCCAGATGAGCGCCTTCGTCGAGCTGCAGGAGCGCGAGTTCGCCGCCGCCGAGCGCGGCTTCACCGCGGTCAAGCACCAGCGCGAGGTGGGCACCGGTTATTTCGACGCGGTGACGCAGACCATCCAGGGCGGCCAGTCGTCCACCGTCGCACTCAAGGGCTCGACGGAGGAGGAGCAGTTCGAGAAGGCCGCCTGACGGTCGTGCCCGCCGACGGACGCGCTTGACTGGCGCGTCCGGACGGGCGGAGGATCGACGGACACTTCAGGAGGAAGGCCATGATCCGCAAGACCCTCGCGCTCACCGCCCTTCTGGCCGCGGCCACGGCCTTCGCCCAGGACGTCCCCAAGACGGAGCAGATCCGCGCCCAGCAGACCGCGCTGCGCGCGGAACTCGATGCCGGCACGCTCAAGCTCATGCCGCGCGTGGCCGCGCAGGTGCGCCGCGACCAGGACACCGTCTTCGAGCTGCTGCAGCGCAAGCCCACGCTCGATGCGATGAACATCCAGGAGCGCGTCAACTTCGACAATGCGCTCGAGCGCATCAACGCCGCCGTCCAGGGCACGCGGCTGGCGCGGGACGACAAGTCCGTCTGCCGCTACCAGAGCGTGGTCGGCTCGCGCGAGAAGCAGCTGGTCTGCGGCACGGTCGACGACCGCGACCATGCGCGCGAAGGTGCGCGCGCCTTCCTCGAGAAGCCGCGCATCTGCAATCCCTGCGACGGGCGCTGAGCGCACGCGCGCGTAGCAGCTCCCGCCACGGCCGCCGCCTTCACGCGGCGGCCGTCGTCGTCGCTCCCGCAGGGGGCCGTTCGAGCGTCCGGTAGCCGATCGCCTCGGCGAGATGTCGCGTGGCGATCGCGTCCGCGTCGTCCAGGTCCGCGATTGTCCGCGCGGTGCGCAGGATCCGCACCGCCGAGCGCGCCGACAGCTGCAGCCGGTCGATCGCCTGCTCGAGCAGCGCCTGGTCGCGGTCCGACAGCCGACACAGCGCGAACGTCTCGCCCTGCGTCATCCGCGCGTTCGGGTGGCCGCAACGCGCGAGCTGCCGGGCGCGCGCCGCTTCGACGCGCGCACGTACCGTCGCGGTCGACTCGCCGCCCGGGCGGTCGCCGCGCAGCTCGGCGGGCGGCAGTCGACCGAGCGCGACGTGGAGGTCGATCCGGTCCAGCAACGGGCCGGAAACGCGCGCGCGATAGCGCTGGATCGCATCGCTGCCGCAGCGGCATCGGCCGCTCGGGTCGCCGGCCCAGCCGCAGGGGCACGGGTTCATCGCCGCCACCAGCTGGAACCGCGCCGGGAATTCGGAGCTGCGGGCGGCACGCGAGACGGTGACGACGCCGGACTCCAGCGGCTCGCGCAGCACTTCGAGCGCATGCCGTTGCCATTCCGGCAGCTCGTCGAGGAACAGCACGCCGTTGTGCGCCAGCGAGACCTCGCCCGGGCGCGGATGGCTGCCGCCGCCGATCAGCGCGACCGCGCTTGCGGTGTGGTGCGGCGCGCGGAACGGGCGCTCGCGCCAGCGTGAGGGGTCGAGGCCGCGGCCGCTGATCGAGGCCACCGCCGCGGCTTCGAGCGCTTCGGCCTCGCTCGCCTCGGGCAGCAGGCCCGGCAGCCGCGAGGCCAGCAGCGTCTTGCCGCAGCCGGGCGGGCCGATCAGCAGCAGGTGGTGCGACCCGGCCGCCGCGATCTCCAGCGCGCGCCGGGCCTGCGCCTGGCCGCGCACGTCGGCGAGGTCGGGGCCGACGACGGCGTCCATCGCCGCCGCCGGCGCGACCGCGAGCGGCAGCGACTCGCGGCCGGCGAGCATCGCGCACACCTGCAGCACTCCAGCCTGCGGCCGAGCCACAGGCGTTCGATCAGCA
>NZ_BAAGAB020000005.1:0-88097 GCF_047159895.1 Lysobacter xanthus | reverse complement strand
GCTCGTAGCGGGTGAGCACACGCACCAGGCCGATCAGCGTGTCGAGCGCGGCGAGGTCGCCGCCTTCGAGGTCGGGCCAGCCGGCGACGTCGCCGACCATCGCGTCGCCGCCGGTCGCATGGCCGATGAGCAGCCGATCGAGCGCGAACTGCCAGGTGTAGAGCCCGTCGTCCGGCGCGCCGTGGCGCGCGCGGTGGCCGCCGTCGAGGCCCCAGCAGGCGCCTGCCGCCGCGAGCCAGTCGCGCAGGCGATCGAAGGACACCGTGTCGAGCCCGGCGTGCTGCGCGATCGCCGGCGTGGCGAGCAGGTCGAGCACCTCGTTGAGGCCGAGCCGCGACACCGGCAGCGCGAGCAGGCGCGAGAACACCTCGGCCAGCGGCTCGCTGGCGAGCGGGCTGGTGTCGGCGAGCGTGTAGGGAATGAAGCCGGCGCGGCCGTGCAGGCCGCCGAACACGGCCTCGACGTAGGGCACGTACGGATCGATGTCCGGGGCGAGCACCGCGATCTCGCGCGGCTGCAGCGGCGGGTCGAAGCGATCGTCCTCGAGCAGCGCGCGCAGCTGGTCGTGCAGCACCTGCACCTCGCGCAGGCGCGTCGGGCAGGCATGCACCTGCAGGCTCGGATCGAGCCGGTCGAGCGACTCGCGCCACGGCGCGGCCGGCGGCGCGCGGCGATGCAGCAGGTCGCGCTTGAGGCGACGCAGCAGCGTGGTGTCCGCCGCGCCGCGTTCCTCCGGATCGTCGTAGGCCGGCAGGTCGAACGCGGGATGCACGATCTCGTAGCCGCCGAGCACCGCCATGAAATCGCGGCCGGAGGCGCCCCAGGCCTGCAGCAGCGGATTGTCCTCGACGTCGAGCCCGTCGCCGAAGGCCTCGGCCTCGCCGAGCGCGAGCCGGTGCGGCAGCGTGCGCACGTCGCCCCAGTACGCCGCGACCGGCGAGGGGAGGTAGAAATGCAGCGTACCGGCGCGCGCGGCGGTGGCCAGCACGCGCAGCACGTCCGGCGAGACGTTCAGCGCGGCGAAGACGAACAGCCGCGGGGGCAGGCCCGCCGGCGTCCCGGCACCGTCGACGCCGAAGCGGTCGAGGTAATGCTGGATGCGGCGCGCGCGGTGCGGGCGGTCGCTGCCGAGCCGGCGCCACAGCGCCGCCTGCGGATCGCGCGGGGACCGCCCGGCATCCCAGGCGAGCATCCAGTCGCGGCGCCAGGCCTGGTACTTCTCGAAGGTGCCTGCCAGCTCGCCGGCCAGCGACCAGGCCTTGCGCGCATCGACCTCGTCGGTACCGGCGGCCAGGTAGCCGCGCAGCGGGCGCAGCACCGGCTCGCGCATCGCGCGCTCGTCGTTCAGCACGGCGAGCAGGCGCCAGCGCATCGCCTCGACGTCGAGGTCGTCGGCGCGGCCGTCGATGTTGGCGTCGAGCGCCTGCGCGACGAACTCGCCGGGGGTCAGGAAGACGATGTTGGCGGCGATGCCGTGCGCCTGCGCGAGGGTGGCCTGCAGCCAGCGGCGCATCGACGGCTGCGGGATGATCACGACGTCGGGCTCGAGAAGCCCCTGCCCAGCCGCGGGCGTCCGGAGCTCCTCGGCCATGAGCCCGGCGAGGATTTCCAGCGAATTCGAGTGGTACAGGCGGAAATCGGGGGCCGCGGCCATGCGCGCCATCTTGCCGCAGGACGTCGCAGCCGGTGCGACGTGCGGCTCATGCACTGCGGAGATCGGTCGTCTTCCACGCGGGAACGCCGCGATCGCGCGCGATCTCCCGGGGTCGCGAGATGGTTCAGCAAACCGCTGCGGCACCGCGACGCGGTCCGCGGATCGCACGAATGCGTTCCACCCGTCGCTGGCTCGCGCCCCGTGCGCCTGCGAGAATGCGCGCCTGCCCCTGTTCAGCCGCGCGCCCGCACTCTTCGCGCCGCCCCGTCGCGCGCCTGCGCGCCATCGAGCCCCATGACCGAGCCTTCGCCCATCGTCGCCCTGCACGGGCTGCGCCTCGCGCGCGGCCAGCGCACGATCCTGCACGACGTCGACCTCGTCGTGCGGCCGGGCGAGGTCGTCGCCGTGCTCGGTCCGTCGGGCTGCGGCAAGTCGACGCTGCTCGCCGCGTTGACCGGCGAACTGCCGCCGGCGGCGGGCACGATCGAGGTGCTCGGGCGTCCGATGCCGTCCGGTGGGCGCGCCCTGCTCGAACTGCGCCGCGGGATCGGGGTGATGCTGCAGGGCAATGGCCTGCTCACCGACCTCAGCGTCGCCGAGAACGTCGCACTGCCGCTGCGCACGCACACCGACCTGCCCGACGTCCTGATCCGCCGGCTGGTGGACATGAAGCTGCATGCCGTCGGCCTGCGCGCGGCGGCCGATGCCATGCCGCGCGAGCTGTCGGGCGGCATGGCGCGCCGCGTCGCGCTGGCGCGCGCGCTCGCGCTCGATCCGCCGCTGATGATCTACGACGAGCCGCTGACCGGCCTCGACCCGATCGCCTCGGGCGTCGTCATGTCGCTCGTGCGCCGCCTCAACGACACGCTGGGCCTGACGTCGATCGTGGTCAGCCACCACGTGCACGAGACGCTGCCGGTCGCCGACCGCGCGCTGGTCATTGCCGACGGCCGCATCGTGTTCGCGGGAACGCCGGCGGAACTGGAACGCTCGGAGGACGCCTTCGTGCAGCAGTTCCTGCGCGGCGCGCCCGACGGCCCGATCGCCTTCGATGCCGCGCCGCGCGCGGCGGGACCGGCCGCCTGATGTTCGCCTCCACGATCCGCACGCTCGGCCAGGCCGGGCTGTTCTCGTTGTCGGTGCTTCGCGCGAGCCGGCCGACCGCCGACTTCCTGCGCGAACTGGTGCGCGAGGTCTACAAGATCGGCGCGCGCTCGCTGCCGATCATCCTCGTCGGCGGCGCCTTCGTCGGCCTGTCGCTGACGCTGCTCGGCTACAAGGCGCTGGCGACCTACGGCGCGGCCAACCAGGTGAGTGCGCTGCTCGGCCTGGGCATGTACCGCGAGCTCGCGCCGGTGCTGACCGCACTGCTGTTCGTCGGCCGCGCCGGCAGTTCGATCGCCGCGGAGCTCGGCCTGATGCGCGCGACCGACCAGATCACCGCGCTGGGCCTGATGGGCATCGACCCGGTCGGCAAAGCGGTCGCGCCGCGCTTCTGGGCCGCGGTGCTCAGCGTGCCGCTGCTGACCGGCTTCTTCTGCGCGGCCGGCATCGTCGCCAGCTGGTTCGAAGCGGTGCACGTGATCGGGCTGGAGCCCGGTCCGTTCTGGCAGGTGATGCGCGATGCGGTCGACTTCCACGGCGATTTCCTCGTCGCGCTGGAGAAGTCGGTGGTGTTCGGCGCGCTGTCGGCGTGGGTCGCGGCGTTCGTCGGCTACCACGCCGAGCCGACCATCGAGGGCACCTCGCTCGCGACGACGCGCGCGGTGGTCAATGCCTCGCTGCTGGTGCTGATGTTCAATTTCGTGCTGTCGGCGCTGCTGTTCCGTTGATGCCCGTCCCTGCGTGGCGCCCGCACGTCCATGTGCGGATGCTTCACGAGAAAGCCCTTGAATCCGGCGCGATTCGCGCCACGTAACGGTCCTGGAATCCCAACGATGCGCAGTCCACGAATCGAATTCGCCGTCGGTGCCTTCCTGCTGCTCGCGCTGGCGACGCTGCTGGTGCTCGCCTTCGCCTCCACCAACGGCCGCTGGGGCGGCCATGGCGACAGCTATCCGATCAAGGCACGCTTCTCCAACATCGGCGCGCTGCGGCCGAACGCACCGGTGAAGATCGGCGGCGTGCTGGTGGGCGAGGTGGCGGACATTCAGCTCGACCCCGTTAAATACGATTCCGTCGTGACGCTCGCGATCCAGGGGAAGTTCAAGGACCTCCCGTCCGACACCGGCGCCGCCATCCTCACCAACGGCCTGCTCGGCGAGAGCTACGTCGGCCTGACCCCGGGCGGGGATCCGACACCGCTCAAGCCCGGCGACGAGCTCTACCTCACGCAACCGTCTGTCGACCTGATCCAGCTCGTCGGCAAATACATGTTCAGTGGCGCGGGCAAGCCCGCGGACGACGCCGGCACCGGCGCGACCGACACCGCCGCCCCCAAGGAGTGACCCGAATGAAGCGCATCGCCCTCGCCCTCGCCCTGTCCGCCGCGTTCGTCGCGCCGCTCGCCCTCGCCGCGCCCGCCGCCGCCCCCGGCGCGTCGCAGCAGCTCGGCACGCCGGGCCGCCTCGTGCTGGACAACAGCACCCGCGTGCTCGCCACGCTCGAGTCGCGCCGCGCCGAGTTCAGCAAGAACCGCACCGCGCTCAAGCAGTTCGTCTCCGGCGAATTCAACCAGATGTTCGACCGCGACTACGCGGCGCGGCTGGTGCTGGGCGCGCACGGCCGTGGCGCGTCCAACGCGGACGTCGCCAAGTTCGCCGACGCGCTGAGCGAGAACCTGATGCAGCGCTACGGCTCGTCGCTGCTCGACTTCAACACCCGCCTGACGGTGAAGGTGAAGTCCGAGACGGCGGTGGGCAACGGCAAGTTCACCAAGGTGTCCACGCAGATGCTGCGCCAGGGCGGCGAGCCGATCCCGGTCGACTACCTGATGCACCAGGTGGGCGGCCAGTGGAAGGTCTTCGACGTGATGGTCGAGGGCGTGAGCTTCGTGCAGACCTTCCGCAGCCAGTTCGACGGCCCGCTGTCGCGCGGCTCGATCGCCCAGGTGGCCACCGACCTCAAGGCCGGCAAGCTGCAGGCGCAGGCCCAGCGATGAGCGCCGCGCGCGTCCGCCTCGACGGCGACGTGCTGCGCATCGAGGGCCGCCTCGATCGCGCGGCCGTCGCCCCGCTCTGGCGCGCGCTGCAGCCGCTGCGCGCAGGGCTCGGCGCGGTCGACCTGACCGGCGTGGACGCGGTCGACAGCGCCGGCCTCGCGCTGCTTGCCGAACTCGCTGACGGCGGTCTGCGCATCGACGGCCGCCCGGCCGGTTTCGACGCGTTGCGCGGGGCGTATCGCCTCGATGCATCACTGGGTTTCGCCCGCTGACCGCGGGGCGCCGCGGCGCCCCGGGTACACTGCCCGCCATGATCCGTCGTGTCGCCATTGAAGGCGCCCGGGTGGCCCGCTCCGCGGCCCGCCCGCTCCTCGCGCTCGCCCTGACCGCCGCCGTGCCGGCGTGGGCTGAAGCACCCCCGACCGCGGTCTCCGCGCGGGCAGGCCAGCCGGCCGCGACGCCGCCGACGGATGCGCCGGCGAGCCCGCCGCAGGATGCGACGCCTCCGGAAAACGAGCCCGCGCCGACCGACCCCGCGTCCACGACCGACGCCACCGCGGCCGAGTCCGATTTCGACACCCTGTACGGCACGCCCGCGGGCACCGACGGCCCGGCTGCCGCGCCGGTCGGCGCCTACGATCCGTGGGAGCCCTACAACCGCCGCATGCACCGCTTCAACAATGCGGTGGACCGGCGCGTCGCCAAGCCGCTGGCCACCGTCTACGTGAAGGTGGTGCCGCGCCCGGTGCGCAGCGGCGTCGGCAACTTCTTCAGCAACCTCGGCCAGCCCGCCTCGGCGGTGAACGCACTGCTGCAGGGCCGGCCGAAGCAGGCCGCGCACTCGCTCGGGCGCTTCGTGGTCAATGCGACGCTCGGCATCGGCGGCATCTTCGATCCGGCCACCGACGCGAAGCTCGACAACCGCAACGAGGACTTCGGGCAGACGCTCGGCGTCTGGGGCTGGAAGCGCTCGCGCTACGTCGAGCTGCCGCTGTTCGGCCCCCGCACGCTGCGCGATGTGGTGGGCATCGCCGGCGACGCGCCGCTCTCGCCGCTGCGGCAGGTGCAGTCCGACCGCGTCCGCGCGCCGCTGCAGGGCCTGCAGCTGGTCGACCTGCGCGCCACGCTGATGTCCACCGACGCGCTGCGCGAGGGCGCGGACGACGATTACCGCCTCGTCCGCGATGCCTGGATGCAGCGCCGCGCCTACCAGATCGACGGCGACCGCACGGCCGACGACGGTATTCCGGATTACCTCAAGGACGATCCGGCGATGGTGCCCGTCGACGCGATGCCGGTGTCCGGCGACCACTGACGCCGCGACGGATCAACCGTCGCCCGGCACCAGCTGCAGCGTCTCGCCGTCGACGATCACCGCGATCTCCTCGAGCTCCGGCAGCAGCTCCTCCGACACCTTGCGCTTGCCGCGCGCGCCCAGCGCGACGAGGCGGCGCGCACGCGGGATCACCGCCTGCCGCGATTCGCTGAGCCGGTTGCGCGCGTCGAGGTAGGCCTTGCTCGCGTCCTCGAGCTTGTTGCCGACCTTGTCGAATTCGCCGAGGAAACTCGTCAGCGCATCGAGCAGCAGACCGCCGGCCTCGCCGATCTCGCGCGCCTGCTTCTGGATCCGGTCGCGCGTCCACAGCCGCTCGACCACGCGCAGCACCGCCATCAGCGTGTTCGGTGAGGCGAACACGACGCCCTTCTCGAACGCTTCGGTCTGGATCGCGCCGTCGAAACCGAGTGCCGCCGACAGGGCGCCTTCGATCGGCACGAAGGCGATGGTGACCTCGAGCGCGCTCTCGCCCATCAGCTTCGGGTAGTTGCGGTCGGCAAGGTCGCGCACGTGCTGGCGCAGGCCGACCGCATGGCGACGCATCGCATCGGTCTGCTGCTCGGGGGTGTCGGCGTTCATCGCCTCCTCCCACGCCACCAGGTTGACCTTGCTGTCGACCACCACGCAGCGATCGCGCGGCAGGCGCACCACGACGTCCGGCCGCAGCACGCGCCCCTCGTCGTCGCTGCCCTGCTTCTGGCGGTCGTAATGCGTGCCTTCCTCGAGCCCGGAGCCGCGCAGCACGTTCTCGAGCATCAGCTCGCCCCAGTCGCCGCGCACCTTGGCGTTGCCGCGCAGCGCCTTGGTGAGCGCCGCGGCCTGCGCGGCCATGTCCTGGTTGAGCGTGCGCAGTTCGTTCACCGCGCCGACCAGCGTCGCCCGCTCGCGCGCCTCGTCGCTGTAGACCGTGTCCACGCGCTGGCGGAACTGGTGCAGCTGTTCGGCGAACGGCTTGAGCAGCGTTTCGATGTCGGCCTTTGACTGCACGGTCGCGGTGCGCACGTTCTTCTCGAACTGCTCGCCGCGCTCGGCGAAGACCTTGCCCGCCATCTGCGCGAAGGCGTCGGAGAGCTTCGCCTGCGCCTCGTCGACGAACGTGCGCATCTCCGCATGCTGGCGGCCCGCATGCTCGAGATGCGCGGTCGCCTGCGCATGCTCCTCGCGCCAGCGCGCGACGTCCGCCTCGAGCGCCACGCTTCGCGCGCGGACCGCGTCCAGCTGGCGATTGCGGTCCTCGAGCTCGGCGACCGCAGCCGAGCGCGCCACGCGTTCTTCCTCGAGCGCGCCGCGGACGGCCTCGAACGATGCGCGAAGCCGCGCGCATTCGTCCTGCAGGCGCACGTGCGCCTCGGCGTCGGCACGCAGCGCGCCCAGCGCCTCGGCGTCGTCGCGGCCGCGCGCCTGCAGCGCGGCGAGGTCGGCGGCGAGCCGGTCGCGCTCGACCTGCAGGGCCGCCAGGCGCGGATCGGCCATGCGGCCCTGCAGCCGCATCAGGGCGAAGCCGACGAAGCCGAGCGCGAGCGCGGCGAGGGCAATGACGGCGAGGGCGAGCGGGGTCATGTCGGGCTCCGGCGGCCGGCTGCGGCGCCACAGTAGATCGGTTCGGGTCTCATCGGCTGAGACCACGGTTCACGCGGGTCTGCGACGCACCGCACCGAGCGGCCGTGGCGAGGACGCCGTCGCCCCGATTCTGACAGCATGCGCGGATGCTCTCCTTCGTCATCCCCGCGCACGACGAGGCGCCGCGCCTGCCGGCCACGGTGGCCACGCTGCACAAGGCGGCGCGCGCCTGCGGTGTCGACTACGAGGTCGTGGTGGTGGACGACGCCTCCACCGACGGCACCGGCGACGTCGCCGCGGCGCTGCGTGCGCGCGTGGTACGGGTCGAGCATCGCCACATCGCGGCGACCCGCAACGCCGGGGCGCGGTCGGCGGTGGGCGACGTGCTGGTCTTCGTCGATGCGGATACGCGCGTGCCCGCGGCGACGCTCGCCGCCGCGCTCGCGGCCCTGCGCGACGGGGCGGCGGGCGGTGGGGCGCGCGTGCGCTTCGAGGGCCGGCTGCGCTGGCGCGACCGCCCGGCCGTGGCGCTCGGCCTGGGGCTCGTGCGCATCGCCCGCATTGCGCCCGGCTGCTTCGTGTTCTGCACGCGCGGGGCGTTCGACGCGACCGGGGGTTTCGACGAGCGCTGGTATGCCGGCGAGGACGTCGCGATGAGCCGCGCGCTGGCGAAGGCCGGCCGTTTCGTGCTGCTGCGCGAGCACGTGCTCACGTCGGCGCGCAAGCTCGACACCTTCAGCCCGGCCGAGCACCTCGCCCTGATGCTCCGCGTCGCGCTGCGCGGCCGCCGCGTGCTGCGCTCGCGCGAGCACCTCGCACTCTGGTACGAGCGTCGCGAAAAGCGCTGACGCACGCAGTCGCGGCCCCGCGGCCTGCATCCGAAGCGACAGTACCCGCGTAAGGCCGACGACCTGCCCGACCACTCCACCGGGGAATTCCGCCGTGTCCGACGTGATCCGGATCGTCTACGTCAGCCGCTCCACGTTCCGGCCGCTGCCCCCCGAGCGCGGCATCGAGCCGAACGTCGGCCGCATCCTGATCCAGTCGCGCCGCAACAATGCGAGCCGCGGCCTCGTGGGCGCGCTGTATTTCGGCGACGGCTGTTTCTTCCAGTGCCTGGAGGGACGCGCCGACGAGGTCGATCGCCTCTACGCGACGCTGCTCGACGATCCGCGCCACACCGACCTGCGCGTGCTGTCGCGCCAACCGATCGAACGCACCGGCTTCGCGACGTGGTCGATGAAGTACGTGCCGCTCGACGCGCCGATGAAGGCGCTGCTGCGCGAGCGCGGCCTGGACACGTTCGATCCGTATCGCTTCGACGAGGGCGCGGTGGCCGCGGTGCTGCGACTGCTGCGCGAAGGCGGCGACGTCACCCCCGAAAGCCTGACGCCGATCGGGGGCCGCCCGGCGGAGGACGCGATCGCACGGCAGGCCCTGCGCACCGCGCGATGGGCCCTGGCGTCCGGCGCTCTGGCGCTGCTGGTCGCCGCCTATGCGGCGGCCGCGGGCTGATCGACCCGCGTCAGTCGAGCACGCGGCAGAACACGGCCTTCAAGTAACGCGATTCCGGCACGCTCGCCAGGACCGGATGGTCCGCGCCGGCGCCCGAGGTGCGCAGCACCTGCACCGTACGACCGGCGTAGTAGGCGGCGCGACGGAGCATGTCCTGGAACTGCTCCTCGCTGACGAGCCCCGTGCACGAGAACGTCGCCAGCAGCCCACCGGGCTTCACGACGCCGAGCGCGAGCTTGTTCATGTCGAGGTACTTCTTCAGGGCCGGGATCACCTGCTCGCGGTCGCGCGTCATCTTCGCGGGGTCGAGGATCACCACGTCGTACTGCTCGCCGCGGTTCGCCGCATCGCGCAGCCACGGGAAGATGTCGGCCTGGATGAAGCGGATGCGCTGGTCGTTGAGCTTGGCGTTGGCCTTGGCGATCGACAGCACGTCGTCGTCGATGTCGATGCCGGTGACCTCGCTCGCGCCGCGCACCGCGGCATAGACGCCGAAGCCGCCGGTGTTGCAGCACAGGTCCAGCACGGTCTTGCCCGGCACGAGCCGGCTCAGCCACTCGCGGTTCTCGCGCTGGTCGGCGAAGAAACCGGTCTTGTGCGCGCCCGAGGGATCGGCGCGGAAGCGGATGCCGTTCTCGGTGATGATCGACGGCTCGACCCTGGACTGCACGCGGTAGTCGAAGCTCTCCTGCTTCTGCACGTGCTCGTCGGCGAAGCTGAAGAACCGGCAGCCCGGGAACTGCTCGGAGAGCGCGGCGTAGATCCACTCGCGATGGCGGAACATGCCGGCCGAGAAGAACTCGACGACGATCAGGTCGGCATAGCGGTCGACGACGAGGCCGGAGAGGCCGTCGCCCTCGCTGTGCACCACGCGCCAGGCATCGCTGACCTCGTCGAGCTTGAGCAGGTCGCGACGCAGCGAGACCGCGGCGGCGATCTTGTGGCGGAACCAGTCGGCGTCCACGGCGACGTCGGGATCGGTCTCGAGGATCCGCACCGCGATGCGCGAGTGGCCGTTGTAGAAGCCCCGGCCGATCCACAGCCCATCCACGCCGACCACGTCGACGATCGTGCCCGGCTTGGGGCGCTGCTCGGGCTTCTCGACGAGGCGCTGGAAGATCCACGGATGCGTGGAGTTCCACGCGTTCTTGAGGCGTACGAGGGGCAGGGCGTTCATCCGCCCATTGTAGGTGTCATGCGCCGGTCATCCTGAGCGGTTACCATCCGCCGCTGAAGGGGAGTAGCTCCCAGCGTCCGGATCGTCATTACGAGCCTCACGGCTCCGGTCCGACGGCAGCCCAAGCGGCTGTGAGCGAGACCTTCGCCCGTCCGGGGCGAAGGTGCGTCCTTTCCGAGCGCTCAGTCCCGGGTTTCCATGACCTCGCGGAGCCTCATCCGATGGACACCATCGCCTCGCCCCTGATGTGGGCCGCCTTCGGCGGCCTCGTCATCCTCGCCCTGCTCGCCGACCTGGTGCTGATGCGCCACGGCGGTGCCCATCGCGTCACCGTCAAGGAAGCCCTCGGCTGGAGCATCGGCTGGGTCGCCGTCGCGCTCGCCTTCGGCGGCTGGCTGTGGTGGTACGTCACGCAGACGTCCGGCCCCGCCGAGGGCCAGCGCATCGGCCTGGAATACCTGACCGGCTACCTGATCGAGAAGTCGCTCGCGGTCGACAACATCTTCGTCTTCCTGATGCTGTTCACCTACTTCGCGGTGCCCGAGCAGCAGCGACAGAAGGTGCTGGTGCTGGGCGTGCTCGGCGCGATCATGCTGCGCGGCGTGATGATCTTCGCCGGCAGCCTGCTGCTCGCGAAGTTCCACTGGATCCTCTACGTCTTCGGCATCTTCCTGCTGCTCACCGGCGTCAAGATGCTGCTCGCCGCGGGCAAGGAGCCCGACCTCGAGGCCAATCCGGTGCTGAAGTGGATGCGCGGGCACCTCGCACTCACCGACGGCTACCGCGGCGACGCCTTCGTGGTGCGCGAAGGCGGCCTGCGCCGCTACACGCCGCTGTTCGTGGTGATGGTGCTGATCGGCATCACCGACGTGATCTTCGCGGTCGACTCGATCCCGGCGATCTTCGCGATCACCAAGGATCCGTTCGTGGTGCTGACGTCGAACGTCTTCGCGGTGCTCGGCCTGCGCGCGATGTTCTTCCTGCTGGCGGGCATGGCCGACCGCTTCCACCTGCTGCCCTACGGCCTCGCGATCGTGCTGATGTTCATCGGCGGCAAGATGCTGGCGATCGACCTGGTGAAGATCCCGGTGCTGGTCTCGCTGGGCGTGGTCGCGGCGATCATCGCGGCGACGGTCGTGCTGTCGCTGCTGCGGCCACAGCGTTCCACCCACGCGGCCTGACCCGGCGCGCCGCCGGCCTTGCATTCGCGGGCCGGCGGCGCAACGTCCCGTGAATGCACCTGCCCACGCCCGCGCCGCCGACCGATCCCCTCCTGCAACGCCGGCTGGACGCCCGCCGCTGGCGACGGGCGTTCAACCTGTCGCTGGCGTCCGTGCTCGCACTGGTCGCGATCTATGCCGCGCAATCCACGTTCGACGTCGGCGCATGGACCGTGCGCCCGCATGCCGTCGACGGCCTGCGCGGCATCGCCACCGCGCCCTTGCTGCACGGCTCGGCCGCGCACGTGGGCAGCAACGCGCTCGGCCTGCTGGCGCTCGGCACGCTCACCGTCGCGCAGTTTCCGCGCGCGCTGGTGCGCACCGTCCCGCTCGCGTGGCTCGGATCCGGGCTCGCAGCGTGGTGGCTCGGCAGCGCGGGCTCGCAGCACCTCGGTGCGAGCGGCGTGGTGAACGGGCTGCTGTTCATGCTGCTCACGCTCGGCCTCGTCCGTCGCGACCGCCCGGCCATCGCCGCGGCGATGCTGGGCCTCTCGATGTTCGGCGGGATGCTGCTGTCGGTGCTGCCGCACGAGGCGGGCATCTCGTGGCAGTCGCACCTCGGCGGTGCGATCGGCGGCGTGCTCGGCGGGCTCTGGGGCCGCCATGCGGACCCGATGCCGCCGCGCGTGCGCTACAGCTGGGAGGACGAGGAGGAGGTCGACGCACCGGATGCCTTCGCGCTCGTCGAGCCGCCACCGGCGGCGCGCGACGCCGCGCGCGTCAGCTGGGGCTGATCAGCGCGTCGCGAGGTCCAGCGCGAGGCCCGTGAACAGCGCGAGCCCGACCCAGTGGTTGTGCAGGAACGCGCGGAAGCACGCGTCGCGCCCGCGATGCCGCGCGATGCGGAATTCCCAGACGACGAGCGCCACCGCCACGGCGAGCCCGGACAGGTAGGCGAGGCCGAGCGAGCCCATCAGCCCGACCGCGGCGAGCAGCACGAAGAACAGCGCGTACAGCACCGATTGCGCGAGAAGGTCGTGGCGCCCGAACAGGATCGCGGTCGACTTGCTGCCCATCCGCAGGTCGTCCTCCCGGTCGACCATCGCGTACCAGGTGTCGTACGCGGTCGACCAGACGATGTTCGCCGCGTACAGCGCCCAGGCGATCGCCGGTACGTCGCCGCGGATCGCCGCGAACGCCATCGGAATGCCCCAGCCGAACGCCATCCCGAGATACACCTGCGGGAAATAGGTATGGCGCTTGAGGTAGGGATAGCTCGCCGCGAGCACGATGCCGACGACGCTCATCAGCACCGTGAGCCGGTTCATCGTCAGCACGAGCCCGAACGCGACCAGCATCAGCACCGCGAACACGGCGAGCGCCTCGCGGCCGCGCACCGCGCCGGTGGCGAGCGGGCGGTGCTTCGTGCGCTCGACATGCGGATCGAGCCAGCGGTCGGCGTAGTCGTTGATCACGCAGCCGGCCGAGCGCGTGAGCCAGACACCGAGCGAGAAGACCACGAGGGTCCACAGCGGCGGGATGCCACGCGCCGCCAGCCACAGGCCCCACCACGTCGGCCACAGCAGCAGCAGCCAGCCGATCGGGCGGTCGCCGCGGACCAGCGCCCAGTACAGGCGCAGCCGGTGGCGGAGGTCGACGGGGGACGGAATGCGCATGGGGCCGGACGACTGCGGCGGTGCCGCGGCGCGACAGGATACCGGCGGCGCAGCGGAGCCCGTCCTTCACGCCGGCACGGCCCGGAGGCCGGCGAATGCGGCTAGAATGCCCGTCCCGCGCGGCCTGCCGCGTGCGGTTTCCACGCAATGCGCCCGTAGCTCAGCCGGATAGAGTAGTGGCTTCCGAAGCCATTGGTCGGGGGTTCGAATCCCTCCGGGCGCGCCATCTTCCTGTCGTCCACCGTGCCGCGCGGCGTGTAGGTCCCGGTCCGCCCGGGCAGGCATGCTCCGCGCATGACCCCGCCCCCCGACCCCTCGCCGTGGATGAGCGCCTACTACGCGCTCGAATGGCTCATCCGGCTGGCGATGCTCGCGATCGTGCCGCTGCGGCGCACGCCGGCCGCCGCGCGCAGCTGGCTGCTGCTCGCCTTCTTCCTGCCGCTGCTCGGGCTCGCACTGTTCCTGCTGATCGGCCGGCCGAGCTTCCCGCGCTGGCGGCGCCGGCGTTTCCGTCGTCTGTCGCCACGCATCGCGCGCGTGGCCGAGGCCCTGCGTGCGCGCGGCGAAGCCGGTGATGCGGCCACCGCCGCGCTGGTCGAGCGCATCGGCGGGTTTCCCGCGGTCGGCGGCCACGTGGTGGACCTCGTGGACGACTACGACGCGGTGATCGACCGACTCGTCGCCGACATCGACGCGGCGCGCACGCACGTGCGCCTGCTCGCCTACATCTTCGCCGACGACGACAGCGGGCAGCGTGTGATCCACGCGCTCGCCCGCGCGGTGCGTCGCGGCGTGGCCTGCCACGTGCTGTTCGACCCGGTGGGCTCGCGGCCGTGGGCCCGCAGTGTCCGGCGGCGCCTGCGCGAGGCCGGCGTCGACGCGCGCGCGGCGCTGCCGTTCCGGCTGGTGCGCGGACGCACGCGGCGCGACATGCGCAACCACCGCAAGCTCTTCCTCGTCGACGGCGCGGTGGCGTGGGCGGGCTCGCAGAACCTCGTCGACCGCGACTTCCGCGAGGGCGTGGTGAACCACGAGCTTGTCGCGCGCATCACCGGGCCGACCGTCGCCGCGCTGGAAGCGGTGTTCGCGCTCGACTGGGCGCTGGAGACGCGCCGGCTGCTGCCGCTCGCCGCGGTGCCGGAGGCGACCGGCAGCGCCGTGCTGCAGGCGCTTCCGAGCGGCGCCGATTACGCGATGCAGGGCTTCCTCACCCTGCTGGCCTGGCGCATCCACGCCGCGACGCGCGAAGTGGTGATCGTCACGCCCTACCTCGTGCCCGACGAATCGCTGTCCGGTGCGCTCCGCACGGCCGCGCTGCGCGGCGTCGACGTGCACCTCGTGCTGTCGGGCGTGGTCGACCAGTGGCTGGTGAACCTCGCGCAGCGGTCGTACTACGACGACCTCCTCGCCTGCGGCGTTCGCATCCACCGCTTCCGCGGCGGCCTGCTGCATGCGAAGAACGCAACCATCGACGGCCGCTTCGGGCTGCTGGGCTCGAGCAACGTCGACATCCGCTCGTTCCAGCTCAACGAGGAGATCTCGCTGCTGCTGCACGATGCCGACTGCGCGGCGCAGCTGCGCGCGATCCAGCAGCGCTGGATGGACGCCAGCGACGTGCTGGACCTTGCCGCCTGGCGCGCGCGGCCGCGCCTGCCACGGGTGGCCGAGAACGCAGCGCGGATGGTCAGCCCGCTGCTCTGAGCCGCGCCGACTGATCCGGGTCAAGGCGGGTTCGGGCCCGGGGTCGCAGACTGGCCCCCGTTCCCGCGTGCCGATGCCGATGACTGACACCCCGCCCCCGACCGAAGCCGACATCGCCCGCCTCGTGGATCGCTTCTACGAACGCGTGCAGGCGCATCCCACGCTCGGCCCGGTGTTCAACCCGGCGGTGCACGACTGGCCGGCGCACAAGGCCACGCTGGTCGACTTCTGGTCGTCGATCGAACTGAAGACCGGGCGCTACCGCGGGCAGCCGATGGCGATGCACCGGCCCCATCCGATCGAGGCCGCGCATTTCGCCGACTGGCTCGCGCTGTGGGAGGCGACCGCGAACGAGGTGCTGACCGCCGCGCAGGCCGAGCGGTTCATCGACCATGCGCGGCGGATCGCACGCTCGCTGATGTACGGCCTCGGGCTCGACGGCACGCGGCGCCCGCTCGGCCTGCCGTTCGCCGGGGACGGGCGATGAGCGAACGTGCGTGGCTCGCCGGCGCCGTGGCCGCGCTCGCGCGCGAGGCGGCGCGCTCGGCGGACACCCACCTGCTGCACCTGCGCCTGCCGGCGTATCCGGGCATCGACTTCTACTTCAAGGACGAGGCCTCGCATCCCTCGGGCAGCCTCAAGCACCGGCTCGCGCGGTCGCTGTACCTCTACGCGCTGTGCAACGGGCGGCTGCGCGAAGGCCAGGACGTCGTCGACGCCTCGTCCGGCAGCACCGCGATCTCCGAGGCCTGGTTCGCTCGCCTGCTCGGCCTGCGCTTCACCGCGCTGATGCCTTCCTGCACCGCGCCCGACAAGATCGACGCGGTGCGTGCGCTGGGCGCGGCGGTGGAACTCGTCGACGATCCCACCCGCGTGCGCGAACGCGCCTTCGAGCACGCCGAACGCGGCGCCTGCCACCTCGACCAGTTCGGCCTGGCCGAACGCGCGACGGACTGGCGCGGCAACAACAACATCGCCGAGTCGATCCTCGCCCAGCTCGCGCGCGAGCCGCATCCCCAGCCGGCCTGGATCGTCTGCGGCGCAGGCACGGGCGGCACGTCGGCGACGATCGGCCGCTACCTGCGCTACCGCGGCCTGGCCACGCGGCTGTGCGTGGCCGAGCCCACCGGCGGTGCGTTCGCGGTGGGCTGGCAGACACGCGATGCCGGCGCCCGTGCGACGCGACCGACCCTGATCGAAGGGATCGGCCGGCCGCAGGCCGAGCCGGGCTTCCTCTACGACATCGTCGACGAGGTGATGGAGATCGACGACGTCGATTCCGTCGGCGCGATGTGGCGGCTGCCGACCCTGCTCGGCGGTCGCTACGGCGGTTCGTCGGGCACGCATCTCGCGGCCTGCCTGCGGCTCGCGCGGCGCATGCGCGATGCGGGCGAGGCCGGCAGCATCGTCAGCCTGCTCGGCGATCGTGGCGAGCGGTATGCGCGCACGCTGTTCGACATGGAGTGGCTCGCGCGGCGCGGCATCGACCGCGACGGCGCGCTGGCACGGGTCGACGCGATGGTCGCGGGCTGAGGTTCAGGCCCCGGAGCCGTCGCGGCGCTGCAGCTCGCGCACCATGTCGGTGAGCAGCCTGAGCTGCTCCTCCTGCTGCTGCATGAGCACCGCGAGTTGCGCATCGCGCACCGCGTCGAGCTTCTCGTGCAGCGCCATGATCTCCATCTCCGCCTTGAGGTTGACCTCGTAGTCGTGCGCCGCGTCGAGGCGATCCTTCGCCGCCTGCCGGTTCTGGCTCATCATGATCACCGGCGCCTGCACCGCGGCGAGCATCGACAGCAGCAGGTTGAGGAAGATGAAGGGATACGGGTCGAACGGATGCCCGAGCACCTTCGTGTTGAGCAAGGCCCACGTCACGAGCGCGCCGGCGAACAGCAGGATGAAGGTCCACGAGCCGCCGAACTGCGCGACGCGGTCGGCGAGGCGCTGGCCGAAGGTCAGGTCGCCGGCGAACGCGGCATTCGTGTCCTGGCTCAGTACGCGGCGGCTCTCGGCGTGCTCGAGCACGCGCTGCTCGCCGCGCCGCAGTTCGTCGAAGCCGCGACCGAACCAGCGACGGGCGGCGTTGTCGTGATGGGAAGACGTCATGGCGTGGGCTCCGGGGCGATGCGCGCACTCTAGCGCCGTGGCATGGCCGCGACGCTGCGTCGCCGCGCGCAGCGCCCGTCGCCCGGCGGCGTCGCTAGACTTCCCGGGCCCGCAGGAGCCTTCGATGAACGCCGCCGAGCTCGTCCACGCCTACTACGACGCCTTCAACCGGGGCGACCGCGACGCGATGCTCGCGCTGCTCGCCGACGACGTCGCGCACGACCTCAACCAGGGGCCGCGCGAGACCGGGGTCGAGGCGTTTCGCAGCTTCCTCGCCCGCATGGACGCGAGCTACCGCGAGCGGCTGACGGACATCGTGGTGATGGTGGACGCCGGCGGCACGCGCGCGGCGGCGGAGTACGTCGTCCACGGCACGTACCTCGCCGACGACGCCGGCCTGCCGAAAGCGACGGGGCAAGCCTACGTGCTGCCGGGCGGCGCGTTCTTCGAGCTCCGCGACGGTCTCATCGCGCGCGTCACCAACTACTACAACCTCGGCGACTGGATCGCGCAGGTCGAGCGCGCATGAGCGCGTTGCGCCTCGAGACGCTGCACGGTGCGGCGATCGGCGCGCGTCTCGACGACCTGGCGCGCCTGCGCATCGAGGTGTTCCGGGACTGGCCCTACCTCTACGACGGCGATGCCGACTACGAGGCGCAGTACCTCGCCGCCTACCTGCGCAGCGCCGACGCGATCGCCGTAGTCGCGCTCGACGGCGACCGCGTGGTGGGTGCGTCGACCGGGCTGCCACTCGCCGACGAGGACCCGGCATTCCGCGCGCCGTTCGAAGCGGCGGGGATCGACCTGGCACGCGTCTTCTACTGCGGCGAGTCGGTGCTGCTGCCCGCGTACCGCGGTCGCGGCCTCGGCCATGCCTTCTTCGACGCGCGCGAGGCGCAGGCCCGCGCACTGGGCCGCTTCGACTGCACGGCCTTCGCGGCCGTCGATCGCGACGGGGCCGATCCGCGCCGCCCGGTGGACGCGCACGACAACGCGGCGTTCTGGTCCGGGCGCGGCTACGTTCGCCAGCCCGCGCTGTCGATGCGGCTCGCCTGGAAGGAAATCGACGCGCCGGTCGAGACCGACAAGTCGCTGACGTTCTGGCTGCGCCCGCTGGAACCCCACGCATGAAGGTGGCGGCCGCGAAATACGCGATCGGTCGTCCCGCCTCGTTCGACGACTTCGCCGCGCGGCAGCGCGCGCTGCTCGCCGAGGCCGCACGCGCCGGTGCGCGCATCGCGGTGCTGCCGGAATACCTCGCGCTCGAGCTCGCCGCGACGTTCGATGCCGGGATCGCATCGGACCTGCATCGCTCGCTCGGCGCGATCCAGCGCTACCGCGGGCCCTGGCTCGCGCTGTACGCGGACCTCGCGCGCGAGCTCGACCTCGTCGTGCAGGCCGGCACGTTCCTGCTCGACGCGGGCGACGGTCGCTACCGCAATCGCGCCGACTGGTTCGCGCCGGACGGTCGCCGCGGCGCGCAGGACAAGCTGCAGCTCACCGCCTTCGAGAAATCGACTGGCGTGATCGCGCCGGGTGACGCGCTGTCGGTGATCGCTATCGGCGTACGCGCCGGGATCGCGGTCTGCTACGACAGCGAATTCCCGCTGCCGGTGCGCGCGCAGGCCGAGGCCGGGGCGCGCCTGCTGCTGGTGCCGAGCTGCACCGACACCGCGGCCGGCGCGCGGCGCGTCGAGGTCGGCTGCCTGGCGCGTGCGCTGGAAAACCGCATGTTCGTGGCGCAGGCCGTCACCGCCGGCGAAGCGCCGTGGAGTCCCGCGCTCGACGTCAACACCGGCGAAGCGACGCTGTACGCGCCGATGGATCGCGGCTTTCCCGACGACGGCATCGTCGCGCGCACGCGCGGCGACCAAGCCTGGGCGATCGCGGAACTCGACGTCGAGGCGCTGGACGCGAGCCGGGCGCATGCCCAGGTGGCGAACGATCGCGACTGGCCCGCGCAGCAGGCCCCGGCCATCGTGCGCGCGCGGCTCGACGCCGGGCGCTGAACTCAGCGCATTTCGGTCGAGACGTCGAAGCGCTCGATGCGGCCGCCGAGCCAGCGCAGCATCAGGCCCACTTCGACCGCCAGCACCGCCGCGCCGACGACCGCCGCGATCGTGCCGGCCACCGGCCAACCGGCGAACAGGCGCAGCAGGAAGACGACGAGGCCCGACACCGCGGCCGCCGGCAGCAGGGCGATCACCAGCGCGAGCAGGTAGGCGCCGCCGAAGATCAGGCGCTGGCCCATGACGTCGATGCCGCCGCCGCGGCCGCTGCCGGACCAGCCCGGAAACACCAGCATCCCCGCGAAGGGCACGCACAGCATCAGCGCGCAGACCAGCGGCGCGACGAGCAGGACGGCGACGCCGCCGGCCACCATCACGCCCGGCGTCAGCCACGCGACGTCGGGCACGCGCACATACGCGCAGGCGGCCGCGAGCAGCAGCAGCGCCTGCACGCCGACGAGCATCGCGACCGGCGCGAGCAGTTGCCCGAGCGCGATCTGCCAGCCGCGCAGCGGCGTGGCGCGGAGCACGTCGAGATGGTCGAGCGAGCGCCGCAGGCGGCCTTGCGCGATCATCGGGCCGACGAAGCCGCTCCAGCCGGCGATGGCGAGTGCGCCGACGCCCACCACCTGCAGCAGCACCGGCGCGGCCGGCAGCCGTGCGATCCACTGCGTGCCGGCGACGATCACGACGGCGGCGATCACCGCGCTGCGCAGGCGCCACAGCGGACCCGCGGCGAGCAGGTCCTTCCACAGGAAGGCGATCGGCGCGAAGCCCTGCGGCGCGAGCACGAACGGCGCCTTGCGCGCGCGCTTCGGGCCGTTGCCGATGCGCATGCGGCCCTCGCGCATCGCGCGCACCGTTTCGGTGCGCCGCTTCGCCTGTGCGATCGAGGCCTCCTCGAAGGAGACCTGCGCGGCCACCACCCAGGCGTAGTGCAGCAACAGCAGTGCCGCCGCCACGGGCGCGGCCTTCAGGAAGACGGTCGAGGACGTGGCGAAGATCGGTGCGACCAGTGCCCGGAACGGGGCGAGCACCCAGTACGCCGGGCCGGAGCCGAGCGCGCTGCCGACATAGGTCGCGAGCCCGCGCAGGTCGACGAGGTCGGGCGGCGGCGCATGCGCGCACGCCCATGCGATGCAGGCCGCGGCGAGCAGCACGGCGAGCGCGAGTGCGCCGGCGCGGCGCCAGGCGGGGCGCACGCCGAGGTCGAGCAGGCGCTCGCGGGTGAACGAGGCGCCGAGGAAATGCAGGCGCAGCG
The DNA here is from genome assembly GCF_047159895.1 of Lysobacter xanthus. Lineage (NCBI taxonomy): Bacteria > Pseudomonadati > Pseudomonadota > Gammaproteobacteria > Lysobacterales > Lysobacteraceae > Lysobacter > Lysobacter xanthus. The sequence goes on along the minus strand of NZ_BAAGAB020000005.1, from coordinate 67,845 downwards.
TCGCCGCCATCAGCCACAGCGCGGTGGCGTACTGCAGCGGGTTGATGCCCATCGCGCGGCCGCGGCGCAGCAGCAGCGAGATCAGGAACACCGAGACGAACAGCACGAGCTGCGCGCGCAGCACGCTGAAGTGGATGAGCCCGGTGCGCGTGATCGGCGCCGGGAACAGGAACGAGGTCTCGGCTTCGGAGAAGCGCAACGCCGCGCGGTCGCTCGGGAAGATCCACGCGGAGAACGCCACCACGAGCAGTCCGAGCGCGCCCAGCGGCACCGCCACCTGCGCGAACTCCGGCGGCAGGTGCATCAGCCGCGGCGTGCCGCGCGCGCCCGACAGCATCGGGCGCAGCATGAAGAAGTACAGGTAGGCCGCGCCCGCGAGCGCACCGACGAGGTATTTCGGCTGCTTCAGCCGGCGCAGGCGCTGGCGCACCAGGCCGAGGACCGTCGTGGCCTGCAGGTAGACGAGCGCGCGGACGACGCTCATGCGCGGGTCGCGTCCGGCGTGTCCTCGGTCGCGAGGAAGAACACGTCCTCGAGCGTCGCGCCGTCGCCGGCGAACCGCGCGCGGATCTCCGACACGGCGCCGTCGGCCATCGAGCGGCCGTCCTTGAGGATGAGCAGGTGCGTGCAGACCTCCTCGACCAGGTCGAGCAGGTGCGAGCTGAGGATGATCGCCGCGCCCTGTGCCGCGAGGCTGCGCATCACGTCCTTCATCCGGCGCATGCCGCGCGGGTCGAGGCCGGTCAGCGGCTCGTCGAAGATCACCGCCTTCGGGCCGTGCAGCAGGCCGCAGGCGATCGCGAGCTTCTGCTTCATGCCGCGCGAGAGCTCGCCCGGCAGCAGGTCCTGCTTGTCGGCCATCTCGAGGTCGGCCAGCAGCGACTCGCCGCGCGCCTTGTAGTCGGCCACGCCGTACAGGCGGGCGACGAAGGCGAGGTGCTGGGCGACGGTGAGGTAGTCGAACAGCCGCGGCTCGTCGGCGATGAAGGCCATCGTGCGCTTGGCGCCGACCGGATCCGCGCCGAGGTCGATGCCGCCCAGGCGGATCGTGCCCTGCGTGGCCGGGATGATGCCGGCGACGCAGCGCAGGGTGCTGGTCTTGCCGGCGCCGTTGGGGCCGACCAGCCCCATCACCTCGCCCGGGCGGACGCTGAAGGACAGGCTGTCGACGGCGGTGAAGTCGCCGTAGCGCTTGGTGAGTCGTTCGACTTCGATCATGGCCGTTCACGCAGGGAGGCGCGGCCATTGTGGACCCGGGCGCGCCGCCTGCAACGGCCCGTTGCATCCGTCGACCGGCCCCGGGCGGGCGCGGCGCTAGGCTGGCCCACCGCCCGGAGCCCGCCATGATCGAACTCGTCATCCCCGCCCGCCGCAAGGATCTCGGCGGCTTCGAGGTCGGCCGCGTGCTGCCGTCCGCGCGCAGGCGGATGGTCGGCCCCTTCGTCTTCTTCGACCACATGGGCCCGGCCGATTTCGCGCCCGGCCTCCCGCGCGAGGTCGACGTGCGGCCGCATCCGCACATCGGCCTGTCGACGCTCACCTACCTGCTCGACGGCGAGATCATGCATCGCGACAGCGTCGGCTCGGCGCAGCCGATCCGCCCGGGCGAGGTGAACTGGATGACCGCCGGCCGCGGCATCACGCATTCCGAGCGATTCGAGAAGGGCCGCCGCGAGGGCGACCGGCTGGACGGCCTGCAGGCCTGGGTCGCACTGCCGGAGGCGGACGAGGAGACCGATCCGGGCTTCGCCCACTTCGACGCGGGCGACCTGCCGGCCTTCGGCGAGGCCGGCGTGCAGGGGCGGCTCGTCGCCGGCCACGCGCTGGGTCTGGTGGCGCCGGTGCCGGTGCATTCGCCGCTGTTCTACCTGCACCTCGAGCTCGCCGACGGCGCGCGGTTCGCGTTGCCACCCGATCATCCCGACCGCGCGCTCTACGTCGCGCGCGGCTGGGTGGAGGTCGACGGGCAGGTGTTCGGCGTCGGCCAGATGCTGGTGCTCGCCCCGGGCCGGGCGGCCACGCTCGCCGCGCGCGGGGCGGCAACGGTGATCGCGCTCGGCGGCGAGCCGCTGGGCCCGCGTTTCATCGAATGGAACTTCGTGTCCTCGCGCAAGGCGCGTATCGAGCAGGCCAAGGCCGACTGGCGCGCGGGGCGGATGAAGCTGCCCGACCTCGACCACGACGAGTTCATTCCGCTGCCCGACGACCCGCCGCCGCCGCCGAACCCGATGTCCTGAGCCGCATCGGGCGCACCGGCGCGCCGTGCGCGCCGGGCCCGGTGATAAACTGCGCTGCCCGGGGCCGTCGCGATGCGGCGCGCCTCGTTCCGACCCCAACCCGGCCCCGCGCGCCCCGGCGCGCCCAAGGTGGATCGTGCGCAATTACGACCTCGTGTTCCTCAAGAAATTCTCGATGCTGATCGGCTTCCTGGTCGTCATCATGATCGCCCTCATCCTGGCGGCGCTGTACGTCAACGGCGCGCTGCCGCACGAGCGCGACCCGGCGATGAACCGCGTGGTCGAGGACCGCATCGCGCCGGTCGGCGCGGTCTACGCGGGCCAGACCGGCGCCGCGCAGCAGGCCGCGGCCTCGGCCGCAGCCGCCGCGGCCGCCGCCTCGCAGGTCGCCTACGGCGGCACGAAGGACGGCTCGGTGATCTTCGGCCAGCTCTGCTCGGGCTGCCACGGCTCGGGCGCCGGCGGCGCGCCGACGCTCGACCACGCGCACTGGGATGCGCGCATCGCGCAGGGCAAGGACACGCTGCACAAGCACGCGATCGAGGGCTACCAGGGCTCGGCGGGCGTGATGCCGGCGAAGGGCGGCAACCCGTCGCTCACCGACGAGCAGGTCATCGCCACGGTGGACTGGATGCTCGCCAACCTGAAGTAAGCGCACCGCGCGCACCGCTTCGACGCCGCCTCCGGGCGGCGTCGTCGTTTCCACACCCCGCCGCGTAGGCTGCGCCGATGCCGACTCCCGCCTTTCCCGCCCTTCCGCCCGGTGGCGTCGCCACGCTGATGCTCGACGGCCCCGCCGGCCCGCTCGAGGTCGCCGTCGACACGCCCGAGGCCGGCGTCGCGCCGCGCGACGTGGTCGCGATCGTCTGCCATCCGCTCTCCACCGAGGGCGGAAGCCTGACCAACAAGGTGGTGACGATGGCGGGCCGCGCGCTGCGCGAGCTCGGCGCCACCACGGTGCGCTTCAACTTCCGCAGCGTCGGCCGCTCGGCCGGCCGCTTCGACGACGGCGTCGGCGAATCCGACGACCTGCGCGCGGTGGTCGACTGGGTGCGCCGCGAAAAGCCCGGGGCCGCGCTGTGGCTGGGCGGCTTCAGCTTCGGCGCGTTCGTCTCGCTGCGCATGGCCGACGCGCTGCAGCCCGCGCTGCTGTTCTCGATCGCGCCCCCCGCGGGCCGCAGCTGGGATTTCGACCACCTCGGCCTCTACACCGGCCCGTGGTTCGTGATCCAGGGCGAGGCCGACGAGATCGTCGCGCCCGTGCACGTCTACGACTGGCTGCAGCGCCTCGGCGACCTGCGCCAGCCGCCGACGCTGATCCGCCTGCCCGGCGCGAGCCACTTCTTCCACGGCCGGCTGATGGACCTGCGCCAGGCGATGAAGGACGGCGTGCAGGCCGAACTGCCGGCGTTCGCCGCGGGCGCCGGCGCATGAGCGAGGCGCGCAGCCCCTCGCAGCGCTATGCCGACGGCGTGGCGCGCGGCGACTGGCAGTTCGACCCCGCCCAGCAGCCCGCGCTCGCCGAACTCGACCGCCTGCAGGCCGCGCTGCTCGATCCGCCGAAGCCGGGCCTGTTCGATCGCCTGCAGGGCAAGCGCCCGCCCGCGCCGCGCGGCCTCTACCTGTGGGGCGGCGTCGGCCGCGGCAAGACGTTCCTCATCGACCTCTTCTTCGAGTCGCTGCCGTTCGCGCAAAAGCAGCGCACGCACTTCCACCGCTTCATGCGCGACGTGCACGAGGCGCTGCGTCGCCACGCCGGCGCGAGCGACCCGCTTTCGATCATCGCGAAGGAGTGGCGCGGGACCCTCCGCGTTCTCGTGCTCGACGAGTTCTTCGTCAACGACATCGGCGACGCGATGCTGCTCGGCCGCCTGCTCGAACGGCTTTTCGCCGAAGGCGTCGCGCTGGTGACCAGCTCCAACACCGCGCCGCCGAACCTCTACAAGGACGGCCTGCAGCGCGAGCGCTTCCTGCCGGCGATCCGCCTGCTCGAGGCGAACACCACCGTGCTCCTCCTCGACAGCGCGACCGACTACCGGCTCCGCGCGCTCACCCGCTCACCGGTGTACCGCGCGCCGCTCGACGCGCAGTCCGACGCATGGCTCGCGCAGCGCTGGCAGGAACTTGCCTGCCAGGCGCCGGTGCCGCATGCGCCGCTGCACATCGAAGGCCGCGACATCCCGGTGCGCGCGCGCATCGAAGGCCATGCCTGGTTCGACTTCACGGCGCTCTGCGAGGGCCCGCGCGCGGCGAGCGACTACATCGAGATCGCGACCGAGCACCACACCGTGCTGGTCGGCGGCATTCCGGCGCTGGACGACACGCGCGGCGACGCGGCGCGGCGCTTCGTGCACCTCGTCGACGAGTTCTACGATCGCCACGTCAACCTCGTCTGCACCGCCGATGCCGACCCGACGCGGCTCTACCGCGGCGACCGCCTCGGCGGCGCGTTCGAGCGCACCGCCTCGCGGCTGATCGAGATGCAGTCGGCCGAATACCTGGCGCTCGAGCACCGCGGCTGAGCGCCGACGGTGCGCGATGATGCCGACGCGCCGATCAGTGCAGGCGCGGGCGACGGCTGCGCAGCACGGTCTCGTCGACCCAGCCGAGCATCGCGTCGTCGCTGTCCCAGCCGTCGGCGAAGTGGTCGCGCAGCAGGTCGTCGTCCTGCGCGAAACCGCCGGCGGCATCGAAGCGCGGCGTCGCGGAGGCGAGAGCGGAAGTGGTGATCGGCATCGGTTCCATCGGTGCATTCCCCGTCGTGGTGACGCGACGCTAGGCAGGCGCTTTTCAAACGCAGGTGAAGAAACCCGCCGATGCGTTCCGGCGCTGCGTCGCCGTTCAGCGAACGCACGCGGTCGCGTCAGGGCAGCGGCGCACACACGGCCGCTTGTGGGGCTCGTTTAACCTGCGCCGGTGATCCGACCCGCCCCGCTCTGCCTGCTCGCGCTCGCCGGCGCCGCCCAGGCCACCCCGCCGTCCGCACCCGACCCCGCCACGCTCGACCGCGTGCAGGTCATCGCCACGCGCGCGCCGCGTGCGATCGATCGCACGCCCGCCGCCGTCTCGGTGCTTCAGGGCGACGCGCTCGACACCACGGGCAACGGGGCGACGCTGTCCGAAAAGCTCGCCGGCGTTCCCGGCGTGCTCGCACGCACCCGGCAGAACTGGGCGCAGGACGAGCAGATCTCGATCCGCGGCTTCGGCACGCGCGCGAGCTTCGGCATCCGCAGCGTGCGCCTCTACGTGGACGGCATCCCGGCGACGATGCCCGACGGACAGGGCCAGGTCTCGCATTTCCCGCTCGGCGACGCCGCGCGCATCGAAGTGCTGCGCGGGCCGTTCGCCGCGCTCTACGGCAACGGCGCAGGCGGCGTCGTCCAGGTCTACACCGAGGACGGCGGGGCACCCGATCGCCTCGGCGTCCAGGCGTCCGTCGGCAGCTTCGACACGTGGCGCATCGGCGCAAACGCGCGCGGTGCGGTAGGCGACGTCGACTACGCGATCGGAGCCTCGCGCTTTTCGACCGGCGGCTTCCGCGCGCACAGCCGCGCGACGCGCACCGGCGTCAACGCGAAGCTCGCGCTGCCGGTGGCCGGCGGCCGGCTGACGCTGCTCGGAAACGTCTTCGATTCCCCGGACGTGCAGGACCCGCAGGGCCTCACGCGCGAGCAGGTCGAGGCCGATCCGCGCCAGGCGAGTGCCGGCGCGCTGCGCTTCGATGCGCGCAAGTCGGCGCGGCAGGTGCAGGTCGGTGCGGTCTTCGAGCACGACGGCGGCCTGCGGCTGCTCGCCTACGGCGGCCGCCGCCGCGTCGGGCAGGTGCTGTCCACGCCGCCCGAGGCGCAACGCAGCCCGCTCAGCCCCGGCGGCTGGGTCGACCTCGATTCGCCCTTCATGGGCCTCGACGCGCGGTATTCGATGCGCACCGGTCTCGCCGGCCGGCCGTTCGATCTCGTGCTCGGGCTCGACGTGCAGTCGCAGCGCCAGGCGCGCACGGGCTACGAGAACTTCGTCGGCACCACGATGGGCGTGCGCGGCGCGCTCCGGCAGCGCCAGGACGATCGCGTGCAGTCGGTCGATCCCTACCTGCAGGCCACGTGGGACGTCTCGCCCGCGTGGAGCGTGAGCGGCGGCGTGCGCGCGAGCCGGGTGACGTTCCGCTCGCAGGATCGCTACGTCACCGCGACCAATCCCGACGACAGCGGCCGCGTGCGCTACGCCGCGGTCTCGCCGGTCCTGGGCGCGACGTGGCGGGCGATGCCCGGCGTGTCGCTGTACGCGTCGGCGGGCCGCGGCTTCGAGACGCCGACGTTCAACGAGCTCGGCTATCGCAGCGACGGCGGCAGCGGGCCGAACTTCGTGCTGCAGCCGATGCGCTCGCGCAATGCCGAACTCGGCGCGCGGATCGAGCGCGGCGGCGTGCGCGGCGAGCTCGCGCTGTTCGAATCGGACACCCGCGACGAGCTGGTGGTGAACACCAGCAGCGGCGGTCGCACCTCGTTCCGCAATGCCGGCCCGGCGCGGCGCCGCGGAGTCGAGGCGGCGCTGCGCTTGCCGCTCGGCGAGCGCTGGCGCCTCGATGCGAGCGGCACGTGGCTCGACGCGGAATTCCGCTCGGCGTTCGCCAGTTGCGTCGGCACCGCCTGCCGCACACCGGCGACCGTGCCCGCCGGCACGCCACTGCCCGGCGTGCCGCGTGCGCAGGCCTTCGCCGCGCTGCGCTACGGCGGCGACACCGGCGCGCAGGCGCAGCTGGACGTCCAGCACGTCGGGGGCGTCGGCGCGACCACCGCGGGCGACGTGCGCACCGCGGCCTACACGCTGGTCGGCGCGAGCCTCGGCTGGCGCGTGCGTCGCGCGCACGAGCACGGTCGCCTGTTCGCCGGCGTGTCGAACCTGTTCGACCGTCGACACATCGGCTCGGTGATCGTCAACGACGCCAACGGCCGCTACTTCGAGCCGGGCGCCGGACGCGCGTTCACGCTCGGCGTCGAGTGGAACTGGGGCGACTGAGCCTCACGCACGTGGAACACCGCGGCGGTCGCGGGCGGCTACGATTCCGGCATCCCCTCCGGAGCCTTCGCCGATGAAATCCCGTGCCGCCGTCGCCTTCGCCGCGGGCGAACCGCTCCGCATCGTCGAGATCGACGTCGCCCCGCCGCGCGCGGGCGAAGTTCTGGTGCGCATCACCCACACCGGCGTCTGCCACACTGATGCGTTCACGCTGTCGGGTGAGGATCCCGAAGGCCTGTTCCCCGTCGTGCTCGGCCACGAGGGCGCGGGCATCGTCGTCGAGGTCGGCGAGGGGGTCACCTCGGTGAAACCCGGCGACCACGTCATCCCGCTCTACACCGCCGAATGCGGCGAATGCCTGTTCTGCAAGTCGAACAAGACCAACCTCTGCGTCGCCGTGCGCGCGACGCAGGGCAAGGGCGTGATGCCCGACGGCACCTCGCGCTTCAGCTACGAAGGCCAGCCGCTGTACCACTACATGGGCTGCAGCACCTTCAGCGAGTACACCGTCGTCGCGGAGGTTTCGCTCGCGAAGGTGAACCCGGACGCGAACCCGGAGCACGTCTGCCTGCTCGGCTGCGGGGTCACCACGGGCATCGGCGCGGTGCACAACACGGCGAAGGTGCAGGAAGGCGATTCGGTCGCGGTGTTCGGCCTGGGCGGCATCGGCCTCGCCGTGATCCAGGGCGCGCGGCAGGCGAAAGCGGGGCGCATCATCGCGGTCGACACCAATCCCTCGAAGTTCGACATGGCGAAGCAATTCGGCGCGACCGACTTCGTCAACCCGAAGGACCTCGACAAGCCCGTGCAGCAGGTGATCGTCGAGATGACCGGCTGGGGCGTCGACCATTCGTTCGAATGCATCGGCAACGTGCAGGTGATGCGCGCGGCGCTCGAATGCGCGCACCGCGGCTGGGGCCAGAGCGTGATCATCGGCGTCGCAGGCGCCGGGCAGGAAATCAGCACGCGGCCGTTCCAGCTGGTGACCGGTCGCAAATGGATGGGCACGGCCTTCGGCGGCGTGAAGGGTCGCAGCCAGCTGCCCGGCATGGTCGAGGACGCGATGCGCGGCGACATCGAGCTGGCGCCCTTCGTGACGCACACGATGCCGCTCGACGACATCAATCGCGCCTTCGACCTGATGCACGCGGGCGAATCGATCCGCAGCGTGGTGCACTTCTGATGCAGCGCATCGAACGCCACGCCTCGTTCGGCGGCTGGCAGGACGTCTACGAGATCGAGTCGTCGACGCTCGGCACGCGCACGCGCGTCGGCGTCTACCTGCCGCCGCAGGCGATCGCCGGGCCGTGTCCGGTCGTGTACTGGCTGTCCGGCCTGACCTGCAGCGAGCAGAACTTCATCACCAAGGCCGGGGCGCAGCAGCATGCGGCCGAACACGGGCTGATCCTCGTCGCGCCCGATACGTCCCCGCGCGGCGAAGGCGTCGCGGATGCGGACGGTTACGACCTCGGCATCGGCGCCGGCTTCTACGTGGATGCGACGCAGGCGCCGTGGGCCTCGCACTACCGCATGCACGACTACGTGGTGCGCGAGTTGCCGGCGTGGGTGGAGGCCAACTTCCCGGCGAGCGATGCGCGCGGCATCAGCGGGCATTCGATGGGCGGCCATGGCGCGCTGGTGTGCGCACTGCGCAATCCGGGGCGCTACCGCAGCGTGTCCGCGTTCTCGCCCATCGTGGCGCCGTCGACGGTGCCGTGGGGCGAGAAGGCGTTCGGCGCCTACCTCGGCGGCGACCGCGCGGCCTGGCGCGAGTGGGATGCCTGCACGCTGGTCGCGAGCGCGACCGAACGCCTGCCGTTGCTCGTCGACCAGGGCCTGGCCGACGAATTCCTCGAAACGCAGCTGAAACCGGACCTGCTGCGCGCCGCGTGCGAAGCGGCCAGCCATCCACTCGACCTGCGCCTGCAGCCCGGCTTCGACCACAGCTACTACTTCATCGCGAGCTTCATCGGCGAACACCTCGCGCACCACGCCGAAATGCTTCGCAGCTGACCGTGCCGTGCAACGCGGACCTCGCCGGCCGCGCGGAACCGTCGCCTCAGGGCGACGGCACGTGCACGCCGCGGCGCATGAGCCGCAGCACGCCGTAGATCAGCACCAGCACGCCGAGCGAGATGGCGATCGCGCGCCACTCCTCGGGCTTCAGCGTGGTGCAGATCGCCGCCATGATCGCGAAGCCGACGACCGGCATCAGCGCCCCGCCGGGCATGCGGAACGGTGCGCCGCGTTCGGCCACGCCCTGTCGCTGCAGTTTCCACGCACCCAGCGCGACCGCCGCGTAGACGATGCAGATGGCGCCGCCGGAGACCGCGGCCAAGGCGTCGAACGTACCGCCGACCGCGAGCAGGCAGGCGATGCCCGCATGCGTCAGCAGGCCGAGCAGCGGAACGCGGTAAGTGGGGCTGGCGCGGCCGAACACCGCCGGGAGGTAACCGTCGCGGCCGAGCGCGAACAGCAGGCGCGAGGAGCCGAGCAGGTTGCCGAGCAGGAAACCGGCCATCGAGACGCAGGCGGTGGCCAGCAGCAGCGTGCGCCCCGCGGAGAAGAGCTTGCCGGCCGTGTCGGCGATCGGGACCTCACTGGTCGCGAGCGCGCTGCCGAGCACGCCCTGGCCGACGATCTGCAGGCCGAGGTAGATCGCCACCACCAGCAGGATCGCGACGATCGTCGCGCGCGGCACCGTCTTCGCCGGATCGTCGAATTCGCCCGACGGCACCAGCGCCGTTTCGAGCCCGGAGTAGGCGAACATCACCAGCACCAGCGAGCCGCCGAGCGCGGCGAGCGAGGGCACGTCGCCGGGGTTGAAGCTGATCTGGCTCCAGTCCACGAAGGGCAGCCCGAGCAGCACCAGCAGCACCAGCGGCGCGAGCTTGACGCCCGCGAGCGTCGCCACCGCGCGCGAACCGAGCTTGACGCCGAAGGCATTGAGCACGAACAGCAGGCCGTAGGTGCCGAAGATGAGCGCCTTGCGCGCGACCGGCTCGCCCATCGCGGGCGCGAGGTTGGCGACCTGCTGCGAGAACGAGGCCGCCACGGCCGCGCTCGACGCGACGTGGCTGATCCACATCAGCGCGCCGACCACGAAGCCCACGAACGGGCCGAATGCGACGGAGAGGTAGGTGTACGGCCCGCCGGTCGCATGCGTGCGGCTGCCCGCGGCGGCGAAGCACAGTGCGATCGGGATGATCGCGAACGCGCCGACGATCAGCGACAGCGGCGCGGCGATGCCGACATCTGCGGCGAGCGCGCCCGGCATGCGGAAGATGCCGCCGCCGATGGTCGAATTGACGATCGCGGCGGCGAGCACGAGCGTGCCGATCGCGCGGACGAGTGCGGCGTCGCCCTGCAGCGGGCGCGGGGAGGAAGGCGTCGTGGGCACGGTCAGGCCGATGAATGGAATCTGCGCGCAGCGTCGCATGACGGGGCGGCCCTGTGCAGCCGTCGGGCCGGAAAGCTGGAGTAGCATCGATGGCCCTCTTTTGCCGGATGCCTCCATGCGCGTCGCCGTCCTGACCGCCGCCCTCCTCGCGGCGCTCGCCGTTTCCGCGTCGCCGGCACGGGCGGCCGCGCGTCCGGAGGTCGACGCCGCCGCACGCGCGGTGCAGTCGCAGGTCGTCGCCTGGCGTCGCGACTTCCACCAGAACCCCGAACTCTCGAATCGCGAGGTGCGCACGTCGGCGAAGGTCGCCGAGGCGCTGCGCGCGATGGGGCTGAAGCCGCGCACCGGCATCGCGAACCACGGCGTGGTCGCGGTCATCGAAGGCGGTCGGCCGGGCCCGAAGCTCGCCCTGCGCGCCGACATGGACGCGCTGCCCGTCGCCGAGCGCGTGGACGTGCCGTTCGCCTCGAAGGTCACCACGCAGTTCAACGGGCAGACCACCGGCGTGATGCACGCCTGCGGCCACGATGCGCACACCGCGATCCTGCTGGGCATCGCGCAGTCGCTGATGAAGATGCGCAAGGACCTGCCCGGGCAGGTGATGCTGGTCTTCCAGCCGAGCGAGGAGGGCGCGCCGGGCAACGAGAACGGCGGCGCCTCGCTGATGCTGGAGGAAGGCCTGTTCCGCGACTTCAGGCCCGACGCGGTCTTCGGCCTGCACGTCTTCTCCTCGATCCAGGTCGGGAAGATCGGCGTGCGCCCGGGCCCGGAAATGGCGGCGTCCGACCGTTTCGCCATCACCGTGAAGGGCCGGCAGACGCACGGCTCGCGGCCATGGGGCGGCATCGACCCGATCGTGACCGCGGGCGAGATCGTCACCAGCGCGCAGTCGATCGTCGCGCGGCGCACCGACATCGCGAACCTGCCCGTGGTGGTGAGCTTCGGCGCGATCCACGGCGGCATCCGCTACAACATCATTCCCGACGAGGTGTCGATGATCGGCACCATCCGCACCTTCGACGAAGGCATGCGGCAGAAGGCGTTCGCCGACCTCAAGAACGTCGCCGCGCACGTCGCCGCCGCGCACGGCGCGACGGTCGAGGCGAACGTGCCGGACACGAAGGGCAATCCGGTCACCTACAACGACCCGGCGCTGACCGCGCGCATGCTGCCGAGCCTCAAGGCGGTGGCGGGCGATGCGAACGTCTTCGAGCCGCCGCTGCAGATGGGCGCCGAGGATTTCTCGTACTTCGCGAAGGAAGTGCCGGGCCTGTTCTTCTTCGTCGGCGCCACCAGCGAGGGCATCGATCCCGCCACCGCGCCGGGCAACCACTCGCCGGAGTTCAGGCTGGACGAGCAGTCGCTCGACGTCGGCCTGCGCGCCATGCTGCAGGCCACGCTCGACTACCTCGAGGCGCCCGGGGCATGAGCGAGACGACGATTCCGCTCGGCCGCCACGTCGACTATCCGTCGACCTACGATGCCTCGCTGCTGTTCCCGATCGCACGCGCGCAGGGCCGCGAGGCGATCGGCGTCGCGATGCCGCTGCCGTTCGCCGGGCACGATCGCTGGCATGCCTACGAGCTGTCGTGGCTCGACGCGCGCGGCAAGCCGCACGTGGCCACCGCGACGATCTGCGTGCCGGCGGACACGCCGCACCTGGTCGAATCGAAGTCGCTGAAGCTCTACCTGAACTCGCTCAACGGCACCGTCTTCAACGGCTACGACGAGGTGCGCTCGCGCATCGCGCGCGACCTGTCGCAGGCCGCGGGCGGCGAGGTGACGGTGACGTTCGGCCTACCGCCGGTGGATCGCCGCCGCCCGGCGACGCTGCTCGACACGCTCGAAACCGACATCACCTGCTACGGCCCGCCCAATGCACGCCTGCTCGGGGTGGATGCCACGCGCGGCATCGTCGAGGAGACGCTCACCAGCGAACTGCTCAAGTCGAACTGCCCGGTCACCGGCCAGCCCGACTGGGCCCGGCTGACCGTGGCCTATCGCGGTCCGGCGATCGACCATGCCGCGCTGCTGCGGTACATCGTCTCGTTCCGCGACCACTGCGAATTCCACGAGCAGTGCGTGGAGCGCGTCTTCGTCGACCTCATGGCGCTGGCCGCGCCGACGATGCTGTCGGTCGAGGCGCGCTACACGCGGCGCGGCGGCCTCGACATCAATCCCTGGCGCGCAACGCCGGGCACCGCGGCGCCGCCCGCCGCCCGCGACGAGCGGCAATGACGGAAGCGGCGGTTCACGGCGGGCTAGCGCCGCCTTAACGGGCCCGGTGCGACGGTGGCGACATCCCTGAGAGGTGGATCGCCATGAGCCCGCAGACTCCCGATTTCTCCAACGTGCGCAGCGGCACCTCGTCGGTGCCCGCGTCGGCGCCCGACTTCTCCAACGTCCAGAGCGGCACCAGTGCGGTGTCCGGCAGCGGCGGCACCGGCGGTGCCGCGGACGTGCGCCACTACACCGTACAGAAGGGCGACACGCTCTCCCACATCGCCCGGCATTTCTACGGCAAGGCGAGCGCCTGGCACGCCATCTTCGACGCCAACCGCGACCAGCTCGAGGATCCGGACCGGATCCGGCCGGGCCAGGTGCTCGTCATTCCTTCCCACAACGACTGACTGGAGACTTCCGATGGCCCATCCGACTGCCCGCATCCTCGCCGTCGCGCTGCTCGCCTCGACGGCACTGGTCGCCTGCAAGAAGAAGGACGACGGCCCGGTCGCGCCCAGCGCGCCGACGACGACCTCCACTGCCGACCCGGGCCTCTCGGCGCCCCCGCCGATGCCGTCCACGCCGATGGCCGGCGACGTCGTCAGCGACGTGCAGCTCGGCACGTCCGTCGGCACCGACAACCGCGTCGCCAGCCCGATGACCGCCTTCGGCGCGAAGGACACGCTCTACGCCTCGGTGACCACCGCCGCGAACGCGACCGGAAAGCTCGGCGCCCGCTGGTCCTACCTCGGGGCGGACGGCAATGCCGCACCCACGCCGGTCGATACGCAGACCAAGGATCTCGGCGGTGGCGCGGCGACGCACGAATTCCATGTGTCGAAGCCCGACGGCTGGCCGACGGGCAAGTACCGCGTCGAGATCACCCACGACGGCACCGTGGTGCAGTCGCGCGACTTCGACGTGCGCTGACCGCAACGACTCTCTCCGGCGCGGCTTCGGCCGCGCTTTTTTTCGCCCCGCGGCCGCGCGCGCACTACCATGGCGCGCCCGTCGCCCCGCCCGAGTCGCCCATGAAAGTCGCGCCGCCCCTCACCGACGACCAGATCGAACAGCTGTCGAACCTGCTCGACGCCCGCGCCGTGCCCTTCAAGGGCTTCAACCTCGAGGCGCTCGACGGCTACGTCACCGCGCTCGCGCTCTCGCCCGAGGTCGTGCCGTTCGAGGAATGGGAACCGGCCGTCTGGGGTACCCCGCCGCGTTGGGAAAACGAGGACGAGGCGCGGGAGATCCGCGCCTTGCTCGCCACGCATGCCGCGACCGCCGAGCAGCGCGTGCGCTTCGGCGACGACGACCTGCCGGATGCGCTGGCACCGCTGCTCTGGTTGCCCGAGAACCTCGACGAACACGAGGACGACGAGCTGGACGTGGGCCGCGACTGGGCCATGGGCTTCTTCGCCGCCGTCGAGCTGCGCGAGGTAGCATGGGAAGCGTGGCTCGACGAGAACGACTGGATCGAGGAGATCTTCGACCTGCTCGACCGCCTCGCGAGCGGCGAAGTCGTCGGCGAGGACCCGACCCAGCCCGGCGAGCCGATCGGCTACAAGGATCGGCTGGAGATCATCGGCAGCCTGCCGGGGATGCTCAACGACCTGCACCACCACCGGATCGAGGCGCTGATGCCGCGCGAGCCGATCCGCCGCGAGGCGACGCCCGAGCGCAACGAGCCGTGCCCGTGCGGCAGCGGGAAGAAGTACAAGAAGTGCTGCGGCGCGGCTGCGTCCTGAACCCGGGTCGTTAAGGCCATGTGACGCAATACGTCACCGCAAACTGCGGCAGGCGTCCTGAAAACCTGAATATTCGCGCAACGTACATGACGCACCGCGTCATGGTTCGCCGCGACCCTGGATCGAGGGTCCACGGTTTTTCGTGATGCATTTCACGAATTCAAGAAGCTGCATGGCCTGAGTGGCCGGGAATTTCCGTGGTGGGCGCGGACGAGGTCTAGGTTGATCCCGCGCCCCGCGCGGGCGCGGCACCCCCCGACCTCAAGGACCGACCCCATGAAGTTCGCCCGACTCGCCGCCGTCGCCGCCGGCACGGCTGCCGTCTTCTGCGCCACCGTCGCCACCGCCAACCATTCGTGGAACAACTACCACTGGGCGCGCAACACCGCCTCGTTCACGCTGCAGGTCATCGACAGCAACACCAGCGACTGGGACGACGAGCTGAACCTCGCCGCGAGCCAGTGGTCGCAGGCGCAGCCGCTCGACCTGCGCGTCGTCCCCGGTGACGACACCAGCCGCACCCGCAAGCGCTGCCCGGCCGTCACCGGCAAGGTGCGCTCGTGTAATGCGGCCTACGGCAACAACGGCTGGCTGGGCCTCGCGTCGATCAACCTCGACAGCAACGGCCACATCTCGCAGGGCACGTCGAAGATGAACGACTCGTACTCGTCGTCGTTCGCGAGCCAGGACGAGCGTCGCCACGTGATGTGCCAGGAGCTCGGCCACACCTTCGGCCTCGGCCACACCAGCGAAGACGGCTCGACGCAGAACACCTGCATGGACTACTCGCAGTCGCCGACCAGCACCGCGCCGAACTCGCACGACTACGCGCAGCTCGCGTCCATCTACCAGCACCTCGACAGCTACAACAGCTACTCGACCACGGCGGCCGCGCTGTCGCCGTCGCAGCAGTCGATGGCTGGCCAGAACCCGATGGGCGTGCGCGTGCGCAAGGGCTTCTTCGACGAGGTCTGGGCCGCACCGGACGGCAAGGGCGGCACGTGGATCCACCACGTCACGCTGGCGCCGGGCTTCGAGCACATGGAGCTGCTGGGCGACTGATCGCGCCCCGCGATCATGGACGAGGAAGGACGCCGCGCATGCGGCGTCCTTTTTTTTGCGCGGCGCGAGGTCAGCGCGACGGGGTGGCCGTGCGCAGCGCCTGCCGGTCGAGCCGGAGCGCGTTCGCCACCACCGACACCGAGCTCAGGCTCATCGCCAGCGCGGCGAGCATCGGGCTCAGCAGCCAGCCGGTGAACGGGTACAGGACGCCGGCCGCGACCGGCACGCCCAGCGCGTTGTAGGCCAGCGCGAACAGCAGGTTCTGGCGCATGTTCGCCACCGTCGCCTGCGACAGGGCACGGGCGCGGGCGATGCCGCGCAGGTCGCCCTTCACCAGCGTCACCTGCGCGGTCGACATCGCGACGTCGGTGCCGGTGCCCATCGCGATGCCGACGTCGGCCGCGGCGAGCGCGGGCGCGTCGTTGATGCCGTCGCCCGCCATCGCCACGCGGCGGCCGTTCGCTTTCAGCTGCGCGACCAGCGCGGCCTTGTCCTCCGGGCGCACCTCGCCGTGCACCTCGTCGATGCCGAGCGTGCGCGCGACCGCCCGGGCCGTCGTCGCGCCATCGCCGGTGGCCATCACCACGTGCAATCCGGCGTCGCGCAGTTCGCGCAGCGCGGCCGCCGCGGTCGACTTGATGGGATCGGCCACCGCGACGAGCGCGGCCGGCCGGCCGTCGACCGCGAGGAACATCGCGCTCGCGCCCTGCATGCGCAACGCCTCGGCGGCGTCGACGTGCCGGGTGACGTCGACCCCGTTCGCGCGCATCAGCGCGGTGTTGCCGAGCAGCAGTGCATGGCCGTCGACCCGGCCGCGCACGCCCGAGCCGGTCTCCGAATCGAAGCCTTCCGCATCGGCGAGCGCGAGGCCGCGACGCTGCGCCTCGGCGACGATCGCGGTCGCCAGCGGGTGTTCGCTGCCGCGGTCGAGCGAGGCCGCGAGCCGAAGCATCGCGTCGGCGTCGTCGCCGTCGAGCGCCTGCACGCTGTGGAACGCCGGCCGGCCTTCGGTGAGCGTGCCGGTTTTGTCGACGATCAGCGTGTCGACCTCGCGCAGCCGCTCCAGCGCCTCGGCGTCGCGGAACAGCACGCCGCCCTGCGCGGCGCGACCGGTCGCCACCATCACCGACATCGGCGTGGCGAGCCCGAGCGCGCAGGGGCAGGCGATGATCAGCACCGCCACGGCATTGAGCACCGCATGCGTCCACTGGCCGGCGAGGACCCCCCAGCCCACGAACGTGAGCACGGCGGCGGCGAGCACCGCGAGCACGAAGCCGCCGGCGACGCGATCGGCCATGCGCTGCATCGGCGCGCGCGAGCGCTGCGCCTGCCCGACCAGCTGCACGATGCGCGCGAGCACGCTTGCCTCGCCCACCGCCTCGGCGCGGATGCGTAGTGCCCCTGTCGTGTTGAGCGTCGCGCCGATCACCTTCGCGCCGGCGCGCTTGCCGACCGGCATGGGCTCACCGGTGAGCATCGACTCGTCGACGCTCGATTCGCCGTCGATCACCACGCCATCCACCGGCACCTTCTCGCCCGGGCGCACGCGCAGCACGTCGCCGGGCACGACATCGCCGAGCGGCACGTCGTGCTCGCTGCCGTCGGCGGCGATGCGACGCGCGGTGGTCGGCGCGAGGCCGAGCAGCGCACGGATCGCACCCGACGTCTTCGAGCGCGCGCGCAGCTCCATCACCTGGCCGAGCAACGTCAGCGAGACGATCGCCGCGGCCGCCTCGTAATACACGCCGACGCGGCCGTGCATCCGGAACTCGGGCGGGAACAGGCCGGGCGCGAGCGTCGCAACGACGCTGTAGCCGTAGGCCGCGCCCACGCCGGTGCCGATCAGCGTCCACATGTTCGGCGCACGATTCCGGATCGACCCGGCCCAGCGCGCGAAGAACGGCGCGCCGGCCCAGAGCACGACGGGCGTGGCGAGCGCGAACTCGATCCACGTGCGCGTCGACGCCGCCCACGGCAGGCGATGCCCGAGCATGGCGAGCGCGACGACCGCGATCGTCAACGGAAGCGTCCATGCGAAGCGGCGGGTGAAGTCGGCGAGTTCGGGCGAGGGACCGTCGTCCGCCGTCGGAAGCAGCGGCTCGAGGGCCATGCCGCAAATCGGGCAACTGCCGGGATGGTCCTGACGGATCTCCGGATGCATCGGGCAGGTATAGATCGTGCCCGGCGCCGCGGGGCCCGAGGACTCAGGCGGCGGCACGGCATGCGCGTGGCAGGCGGGACCGGCACCCGAGCGGGCGTCGGCCTCCAGGTACGTCGAGGGCGAGGCGACGAACTTCGCACGGCAACCGGCGGAGCAGAAGCGATGGTCGACGCCGTCGTGCATCGCACGATGCGGCGAATCGGGCGCGACGCGCATGCCGCAGACGGGGTCCGTCACCTTTGCGCGCGCGGCATCCCGATGCGCGACGTATTTCTCCGGTGCCTCGACGAACTTCGCGCGGCAACCGGCGGAGCAGAAGCGATGGTCGACGCCGTCGTGCATCGCACGATGCGGCGAATCGGGCGCGACGCGCATGCCGCAGACGGGATCGAGGACGCGGTCGTCGGCGTTCATGGCTGGGGCCTCGCGTCGTGGAGGATGGCGGCGCGGATCGGGCAGCCGTCGACGGGCCCGTCGCCCGGGCATTTGGCGATCACGGCCCGCAGCGCGTCACGCACGCGTGCGAGCTGCCCGATGCGCTCCTCGATCTGGGCGAGGCGGTCCGCGGCGATGGCGCGGATATGCCGCGCATCGCCGCCATGGGCCTGCGCGAGTTCGGCGAGCTCGCGGATCTCGGCGAGCGTGAAGCCGAGCATCTTGGCGCGGAGCACGAACTGTAGGCGCGCGACGTCGGCGTCCTCGAAGTCGCGGTAGCCCGAGGCGCGCCGCGGGGGCGGCGGCAGCAGGCCGTTGCGTTCGTAGTAGCGCACGGTGTCGATGGGCACGCCGACGCGTCGCGCGAGTTCGCCGATTTTCATGGCTGCATCTCGGGGGCGGGACGCGCACGGTGCACCCCGGACCACGGTCCAGGGTCAAGCCCCGTGCCGCGCGTCGCCGTCAGAACCACAGCCGCAGTCCCGCGACGACACGCGTATCGCGTGCGGCGTCGCCGTCGTCGCGCCGCAGGTCCGCGGTGCGGCCGAACGCACGTTCGACCTCGACGCCGACGTAGGGCGCGAAGCGGCGGGTGACCTCGTAGCGCAACCGCGCGCCGGCTTCGACGGTGGACAGGCCGCGACCGATGCCGCGACGTGCGTCGTCGCGCCCGTACAGGTCGGCTTCGCCGCGCCATTGCAGGATCAGGCGGTTGGAGAGCAGCGTGTCGTACTCCGCTTCCAGCCGTGCGGCGGTGCGCCCGCCGTCGCCGATGTAGGCGGTGGCCTCCACCTCGAACTTGTACGGTGCGAGCCCCTGTACGCCGACCGCCGCCCACGTCCGCGACGGACCGTCGCCGAAGTCCTGCCGCACGCCGCCGACCACGTCCCACCACGGGCTCACGAGATGCCCGTAGAGCAGTTCGACGCTCGCGTCCTCGACGCGGCCGCCGTCGACATGGCCGCCGCTGCGCAGCCAGGCGCGGTCGACGTCGCCACCGTACCAGGCGCGTGCTTCCCAGGCGCCGCCGCCGCCGTCGTTCACCTCGAGGCGGTCGAGAAGGGCATAGCCGTGGGGCGTGCGGTCATGCGCGGCATGGCCACTGGCGAGCACCGGAAACGCGGCCACGCGATCGGCGTCCGTGATCGCGGGGAGCGGGGTGCGCGGTGCGGTCGAGGCGCTGCCGTGCATCGCGCCCATGTCATGGCCCGCGTGGGCATCGGCCTGCTTCGCATCCGTACCGTGGGCGGCGTGCGTCGCGGCGTCCATCGCGCCCATGTCGTGTCCGGCGTGGGACATGCCCTCCATCGCACCCATGTCATGGCCTGCATAGGCGTCGGTCTTCTGCCCATCCGTGTCGTGGCCGGCATGCGGATCGGGCGCGGTGGCGGGCGCGTGGCCCGCATGCGCCGCGTGCGGAGCGACCGGCTTCCGGGCGGGCCCGGACGTTCGGGCCGTTGGCTTCTTCGCCGCAGGCCGGGTCGCAGCCGGCTTCTTCGCGGCCGGCTTCTTCGCGGTGGGCTTCTTCGCGGTGGGCTTCTTCGCGACCGTCTTCTTCACGGGAGCCGGCATCGGATGGTCCATGCCGGGCATCGAATGCGTCATGCCGGGCATCGTGTGGCCCTCGTGCTGCGCCTGCGCGGTACCGGTGAGGGCCAGCGCGACGGGCAGGGCGAGCGTCGCGAATGTCTTCATTCGCGCACCTCCACGGTCCGCATCATTCCGGTTTCCATGTGGTAGAGCATGTGGCAGTGATACGCCCAGCGGCCGAGCGCGTCGGCGCGCACGCGATAGCTGCGCTTGGTGCCGGGCGGCATGTCGACGGTGTGCTTGCGCACCATGAACTCGCCGTCGGCGTCCTCAAGGTCGCTCCACATGCCATGCAGGTGGATCGGGTGCGACATCATCGTGTCGTTCACCAGCGTGATCCGCAGGCGCTCGCCGTACTCGAACACCAGCGGCGCGCTGTCGGCGAACTTCAGGCCGTCGAACGACCAGGCAAAGCGCTCCATGTGGCCGGTGAGGTGCAGTTCGACGTCGCGGCCCGGCTCGCGTCCGTCGGGATCGCCCGAGAGGCTGCGCAGCATCGAGTAGGTCAGCACGCGCCGGCCGTTGTCGCGCAGCCCGGGGCCCGGATCGTCGAGGCGCGGCGCCGGCGACATCGAATGCATGTCGACCAGCGGGCTCGCGTATTCGCTCGCGGGATGCGCCTGCATCGTATCGCCGGTGCCATGGCCCGCATGCGCCGTTGCGCCCGACGCGGCCGGCATCGCATGGCCCGCGTGGCCGGTCGCCGACGCCGCGGGCGCCGCGCCGTGCATCGAATGATCCATGCCGGCGTGGTCCATGCCGGTCATCGAATGACCTTCGTGACCGGTCGCCGGTGCGGGCGCGTCCATGCCCGCCATCGAGTGCCCGCCGTGGCCCATGTCCGCCATGGTGAGGATCGGGCGCGGATCGAGCGCGGGCACCGGCGCACGCAGGCCCTCGCGCACGGCGAGCGTGCCCGAGACGTAGCCGGTGCGCGCGCTGTCCTGCGCGAAGACGGTGAACGCGTCCTGCCCGCGCGGCTCGACGATCACGTCGACCGTCTCCGCCACGCCCATGCGGAATTCGTCGACGGTCACCGGATGCACGTTCTGCCCGTCGACCGCCACCACCGTCATCGCGAGGCCGGGAATGCGCACGTCGAAGTACGTCATCGCCGAGCCGTTGATGAAACGCAGGCGCACCTTCTCTCCCGGTGCGAACAGGCCGGTCCAGTTGCCCGGGCCGGTGATGCCGTTCATGAGGTAGGTGTAGGTGTTGCCGTTGACGTCCGACAGGTCCGTCGGCGTCATCCGCATGCGGCCCCACATGCCGCGGTCGGCGAGCGTGGCGCGCAGGCCGTCGCGCTTCGCGTCGCGCGCGAAGTCCGCCACGGTGCGCTGGTACAGGTTGTCGTGGCTCGACATCTTCTTGAGCCGCGCGAGCAGCTGCGCCGGCGACAGGTCGGTCCAATCCGAGAGCAGCACCACGTGCTCGCGCTGGTAGTCGAACGGCTCGGGCTCGCGCGGATCGATGATGAGCGCGCCGTACAGGCCCGCCTGCTCCTGCATCGCCGAGTGCGCGTGATACCAGTACGTGCCGGACTGGCGCACGTCGAAGCGGTAGACGTAGGCCTCGCCGCGGTGGATGCCGTCGAAGGAGATACCCGGAACGCCGTCCATGTTCGCGGGCAGCAGCAGGCCGTGCCAGTGCAGCGACGTCTCGTGGCCGTGGATCGAGCCCGGCGGCAGCGCATTGCGCACCCGCAGGGTGACGGTGTCGCCTTCGCGGAAGCGCAGCGTCGGCGCCGGCAACGCGCCGTTGACGGTGACCGCCGGCCGCACGCGCCCGGTGTAGTCGACGGGCGTCTCGCCGATCGACAGGTCGAATTCGGTGCCGCGCAATTCGGGCATGCGCGCAGGCACGGCGGCGTAGGCGGCGCGATGGCCGCCGAGCGCGAGGAACGCGCCACCGGCGGCGAGGCCCTGCACGAAGCGGCGACGCGACGGCAGGAGGACGCCCTCGCGGGCATCGGGGAACGGGAACGGCATATCGACTCCAGGGACTGACGACGGACGGCGCGCACGCCGGATGCGCCCGGGGGGCGCTGAAGTCGTTAGCCGATGGGAGGTCGGATCAGGTGCGGCAGGCGCGGCGCGCGATGCGCACTCGTCGGCGGCGAGATCTGGACGCTGGCCGTGCCGGGGCGCACGGGCAGCCGCATCGCGAGCGCGGCCTGCAGCAGCGAGGGCGCGCACGGGCAGTCGCAGCGCCCGTCCTTGCAGCAGTCGCCGTGGCCCGGCATCGGGGCCTCGTCGTGCGCGGCCGCCACCGGCGCCGTCTCATGGTGGCGATGGCAGGGCGGGACGTCGGACGTGTCGTCGACCGCGGCGATCATGCGTGCCGGCGTCGCGTGCGCATAGGCCATGCGCACGCTGGCCTGCGCGCCCGCGATGCCATTGGCGACGAGGGCGAGGCAGAGCAGCAGACGCATCAGCAGCGGGAGCAGGCGCACGCCGCCAGTGTAGTCCCGCGCGCTGCGCGGTGCGCTCACCGGGCATGAACGCCGGGCGGCGCCGACGCGCCCGGTGCCGCCGCTATGATCGGAGCCTCCCGTCTCCACCGGTACCGCCATGCGCGCCACGCTCCTCGCCGCCGCCCTGACCCTCGCCCTCGCCGGCTGCCAGTCGGCGCCGACCGCGCGACCCGACGTGCCGCCGCCCGTCGCCGCCGCGACGACCGCCGACGCGCGCTTCAAGGCGGTCACCGACGACTGGCTCGACGGCTGGATGCGGCTCAACCCGGTGTCGGCCACGCAGCTGGGCGACCACCGCTTCGACGACTGCGTCGAGGACGTGTCCGCGGCGGGGCGGCAGAAGCTCGTCGACTTCAGCCGCACGATGCTCGCGCGCCTGGACGCGATCGATGCGTCCCAGCTTTCGCGCGAGAGCCAGGTCGACGCGCTGATCCTGCGCAACCAGCTGCAGTCCGACATCTGGAACATGGAGACCTTCCAGAGCTGGGCGTGGGATCCGCAGCTCTACAGCGGCCTCGCCGGCGGCGCGATCTACAACCTCATGGCGCGCGAGTTCGCGCCGATGCCGCAGCGCCTGAAGTCGGCCACCGCGCGCATGGAGCAGCTCCCCGCGCTGCTCGCGCAGATGCGCGCCAACCTCGATCCGGCGCGCGTGCCGAAGATCCATGCCGAGACCGTGGCGAAGCAGAACGGCGGCCTGCTGCAGCTCATCGACGGCTTCATCGTGCCCAATGCCGGACAGCTCACGGGCGAGGACCGCAGCCGGCTGGATGCGGCGGTCGCGACCCTGCGCAAGGCCGTCGCCGAGCAGCAGGCGTGGCTCGACACCACGCTGCTGCCGAACGCGAAGGGCGACTTCCGCATCGGCCGCGAGATGTACGACCAGAAGCTCAAGTTCGCGCTGATGTCCTCGCTCTCGCGCGAGGAGATCGGCAACCGCGCGAAGGCCGAGATCAGCCGCGTCCGCGGCGACATGTACGGCATCGCGCAGACCGTGCTGAAGGGCAAGAAGGGCGCGCCCGCGCTGCCGGCGAACCCCACCGATGCGCAGCGGCAGAAGGCGATCGAGGCCGCACTGGAACTGGCGTATCGCGAGCATCCCACCCGTGCCGGCGTCGTCGACGCGGCGAAGGCCGCGCTCGCGCAGGCCACGCAGTTCGCGCGCGAGAAGAACCTCGTCACCGTGCCGAACGATCCGGTCAAGATCATCCTGATGCCGGAATTCCAGCGCGGCGTCGCGGTCGCCTACGCCGATTCCCCGGGCCCGCTCGACAAGGGCCTCGACACGTATTTCGCGATCTCGCCGATCCCCGACGAGTGGACGTCCGCGCAGGCCGAATCGTTCCTGCGTGAATACAACTCGCGGATGATCCACCTGCTCACCATTCACGAGGCGATGCCGGGGCATTACCTCGAGGGTGCGTACTCCGCACGTTATCCGTCGCCGCTGCGGGGCGTGCTGCGCTCGGGCCTGTTCGCCGAAGGCTGGGCGGTCTACACCGAGGACATGATGGCCGACGCCGGCTACATGGATTCGGACCCGCTGTTCCGCCTCGTGCAGCTCAAGTTCTACCTGCGCACCATCTCCAACGCGATCCTCGACCAGGGCGTGCACGTCGACGGCTGGAGCCGCGAGCAGGCGATGCACCTGATGATGCACGACGCCTTCCAGCAGGAGCGCGAGGCGGCGGGCAAGTGGGTGCGCGCGCAGCTCTCCAGCGCGCAGCTGCCGACCTACTTCGTCGGGGTGCAGGAACAGTTCGACACGCGCAAGGCGGTGGAAGCGAAGCTGGGCCCGGCGTTCGAGCTCAAGGCCTACCACGACAAGGTGCTGAGCTACGGCGCGCCGCCGGTGCGCTTCGCGCGGCAGCTGATGCTCGACGAGCCGATCCGCTGACCGTGGACGCGACCGCCGCGCACCGCGGCGGTCGTCCGCTTCAGGGCGCGGCGGACCCGGCCTCGAGCCGCCGCCGCACCTCGGGTTCGAGGCCCTTGAGGCCCCAGCGCCGACCCTCGGCGAGCGCGGCCTCGAGGTCGCGGCCCTGCAGCCAGCCCGCCCGCAGCGCGGCCATCGCGCCGACGCGGTTGCCGCTCGCGCAGTGCACCAGCACCGGCCTGCGCGCATCGCGCAGCAGGCGGTCGAACGCGACCACGCGCTCGCGCGTGAGTCCGTCGGCACCCTTCACCGGCAGCGCGTCGTAACGCAGGCCGGCCCCGCGCACGGCGGCGGCTTCATCGAAGTCCGGCGTCTCCGTGTCGAGGCTGAGGTCGATGACGCCGCGGACCCCGGCCCGCGCGAGGGCGTCGACGTCCGTCGGCGCGAGCCGACCGGCCGCGTACACGCCGGGCGACGGTTCGGCGAAGGCGACGTCCGGCCGGGTCGCCGGCGGTGTCGTGGCGCATCCGGCGAGCGCGAGCGCGGCGGTCAGGAGGAAGCGCAGTCGCATCCGGGCGTCTCCACGGGTTCGAAGGGGCGGTGCAGCAGCATGCCGGCGGCCATCGCCGCGACGAAGATCCACGCGTCGCGATTGCCGACAGCGAGCCCGGCCAGCGCGGGCCCCGGGCAGTAGCCGGCGAGCCCCCAGCCGATGCCGAACAGCGCGGCACCGAGGAGCAGGCGGCGGTCGATGCGCGCGGTCGACGGCAGCGCGAACCGCGGCGCGAACACCGGGCGCGGCCGGCGCAGGATGCGCGGGAACAGCAGCGCGGTGGTCGCGACCGCGCCGCCCAGCACGGCGAGCAGCCGCGGGTCGAAGGCGCCGAACACGTCGAGGAAGGCCATCACCCGGCGCGGGTCGGCCATGCCGGACATCGCGAGGCCGAGGCCGAACAGCGCGCCGGAGGCGAGCGCGGCCGGGATCGTCGGCTTCATCCGGCGCTCCCCGCGACGTGGCGCAGCAGCGCGGTGGTCGCGATGCCGGTCGCCATGAACGTGGCGACGGCCGCGAGCGAGCGCAGCGAGAAGCGCCCGAGCCCGCAGACCCCGTGGCCGCTCGTGCAACCGTTGCCGAGCCGGGTACCGAAGCCCACCAGCAGGCCGGCGGCGACGAGCAGCCCGCCCGGGTAGCCGCTGCGCGGTTGCGGCGCGCCGGGCACCAGCGCGATGTACAACCCGGCCGCGGCGAACAGCCCCGCGATGAAGGCCAGGCGCCACGCCGCGTCGCCCCGCGCCGGCGGCAGCAGGCCCCCGGCGATGCCGCTGATGCCGGCGAGGCGGCCCGTGAGCACGAGCAGCAGCACCGCGGCGAGGCCGATGAGCACGCCACCGCCCAGCGCGGGCAGCCAGTCGCTCACGTGCGGGCGCCGAGCTGGTTGAGCGGCAGCCGCAGGTAACGGATGCCGTCGGCGTCCGGCTCCGGCAGCCGGCCCGCGCGCAGGTTCACCTGCAGCGCCGGCAGGATCAGCCGCGGCGGCGGCAGCGTGGCGTCGCGGGCGCGCCGCAACGCGACGTAGGCCTCGGCGTCGAGGTCCGTGAGGTGCACGTTCCCGCGCGATTCGTCGAGCGACCATGCCGCGCGCGGCTCGCGGCCGTTCGGATAGTCATGGCACAGGAACAGGCGGGTGTGCTCCGGCAGGTCGTGGATGCGCCGGATCGAGGCATGCAGGCGCGCCGCGTCGCCGCCGGGAAAGTCGCAGCGGGCGGTGCCGGTCTCGGGAGCGAACAGGGTGTCGCCGACGAAGGCGGCATCGCCGATCACGTAGGTGAGCGAATCGTCGGTGTGGCCGGGCGTCGCCAGCACGCGGGCCTGGAGCGTGCCGACGTCGAAGGTGTCGCCGTCGACGAACAGCCGATCGAACTGGCGGCCGTCGGGCTCGAGGCCGGACCCGGCGCCGAACAGCGGCGCGAAACGGCGCTGCACGTCGACGATGCCCGCACCGATCGCGACCTTCGCGCCCAGCCGGTCGCGCAGCCAGGCGGCGGCGGTCAGGTGATCGGCATGCGCATGGGTCTCGAGGATCCAGTCCACCGTCAGCGCCTGGGCGTGGACGAAGGCGAGAAGGGCCTCGGCCGAGCGCGTCGCCGTGCGGGCGGCCACGGCGTCGTAGTCGAGCACGGGGTCGACGATCGCCGCGCGGCCTCCGTCGCGGTCGTAGACCACGTAGGTGAAGGTGCTGGTGTCGCGGTCGTAGAACGGCTCGACCTGGGCGGATGGGGACACGGGCTTGCCTCCTGGTTGAGCCGTCCCTAAATTAGGATCGTCTAAATTATCCGTCAAGCCGATGCAGCCGCCTGCACCCGATCCCTCGATGGCCGCGCACGCCGCCGCGGCCGCCGCGCTGCTGAAGTCGCTCGCCCACCCGGCGCGCCTGCTGGTGTTGTGCCGGCTGGTGGAAGGCGAGGCCGCGGTCTCCGAGCTGCAGGCGCTGGGCACGTGGTCGATGTCGGCACTGTCCCAGCATCTCGCCGTGCTGCGGGCGGCCGGGCTCGTGCGCACCCGCCGCGAGGCGCAGGCCATCTACTACGCGCTCGAGCCGAGCCCGGCGCTCGGCGTGCTCGAAGCGCTGCATGCGGCGTACTGCGCGCCCGCCGCGTCCGTCCCGAACGCCTGACCGGAGGCCCCGTGCTCGACCTCAAGCCCATCGACGGCGGCCTCCACGCGAGCGGCCAGCCCGACGCGGAGGACCTGCGCCAGCTCGCGGCGCGCCGCTTCCGGACCGTGATCGACCTGCGCGCCCCCGACGAGGACCGCGGCTACGACGAACCGGCGGTCGCCGCGGCGCTCGGCCTGCATTACGTGGCACTCCCCGTGGCCGGCCCCGCCGACCTGGTGCCGGCGACGGTCGCCCGCTTCGCGGCATCGATCGCCGAGGCCCGGGCGCGCGGCCCGGCACTGGTGCATTGCGGCACCGCGAACCGGGTCGGCGCGCTGGTCGCCCTGGATCGGGCCTGGAGCCACGGCGATTCCCCCGAGGCGGCGCTGGCGCGGGGCCGCTCCGCCGGCCTGGCCGGCCTCGAACCCACGGTCGCGGCGATGCTCGGCTGAGCCGTCTGCACGTCACGCCTTGAAGATCAAGGGCTTGCGTCGCCTGCGCCGGGCCGCGAGCATGCGCGCATGGCCGTCGCCGCACTCACTCCGGACCTCCGCCGGTTCGTGGTCGCCAAGATCCATTCCGTCCCGATGCTCGAAGCGCTGCTGCTGGTGCGCTCGCGTGTCGAGGCCTGGTCCGTGCACGAGCTGGCGGTGCGGCTATACCTGCCCGACGCGCGCGTGCAGGCGCTGGTCGGGGAGCTCTGCGACGAAGGCCTCGCCCGCGTCGACGGCGAAACCGTGCGCTACGCGCCGGCGTCGGGCCAGCTCGATGCGATGGTCGACCAGCTCGCCGCGATCTACAGCCGGCACGTCGTCGCCGTGACCGAGCTCATCCACTCCGGGCTCGAGCGCCAGGCCCGCGACTTCGCCGATGCCTTCCGGCTGCGGAGGGGCGATTGAACACGCTGATCTACACCCTCTGCGCGCTCGCCGCGCTCGCCTGCGCGGTCATGCTCGGGCTCGGCGCACGCCGCGTGGGCTCGCGCATGCTGGTCTGGAGCGCGATCTGCTTCGCGCTGCTCGCCGCCGCCAACGTCGTGCTGGTGCTCGACTTCGTCGTCTTCCCGGGGCTCGCGCTGTGGCCGCTGCGTCAGGGCCTGTCGCTGCTCGCGGTCGGCAGCCTGGTCTACGGCCTGATCATGGAGGAACGCTGACGTGCAGCTGTTCCTGCTCGGCATGATCTCGATGGGCTCGGCGGTAGCCGCGCTGCTGTTCCTGCGCTTCTGGCGCACCGGCCGCGACCGCCTGTTCCTGTGGTTCGCGGCCGCCTTCCTGCTGGAAGCGGTGAACCGTGCGGTGTTCGCCTGGCAGGGCGCCGGCGACGAGGCGACGACGCCCTACCTCGTCGCGCGCCTCGTCTTCTTCGCGCTGATCCTGGGCGGGATCGTCGACAAGAACGTCAGCGCAGGTCGCCGCGACTGAACCTGCCGGCGGGCGACGCCGCCGGCCGCCAAAAGACGCCCTCCGCGGAGGGCGTCCCGTATCGAACGAACGGGCTCAGCGGGAGCAGGCCGGCTGTTCCTTGTACAGCGTGACGTACATCTTGATCAGCGCATTGAGCGTGCTGCCCGTCGCGGAGCCTTCGCAGACCTGCTTGCACATCGTCAGCTTCGAACCTGTGTAGCCCTGCGCCGCGCAGGTGGTGAACAACGCGATGCGGCGGAGGCGGGCCGGCTGGTACTCGGCGACATAGAGCGCGCCGTTCGCGATCGCCAGTCCGGCAGGGGTGGTGAACTGCGTAACGGATGCCGCCTGCCCGTCGCCGTTGTAACCGGGCACACCCGTCCCTGCGAACGTGGTGACGATCCCGTTCGGTGCGATGCGACGGATGCGCGCGCCCGTCAATTCGGACACGTAGAGGTTGCCCGCCCCGTCGGTGGCCAGGCCCCACGGTGCGGTAAACGTCGCGACCGTCGCCGGACCGCCGTCGCCCGTCGACCCCGGGGCCCCGGTGCCGGCGATCGTCGTGATCACGCCGGACGTATCGATGCGGCGGATGCGATTGCTGATGTACTCGGACAACAGGACGTTGCCCGCCGAATCGACGGTGAGGTTCACGGGGTTGCTGATCTGCGCGGCGGTCGCCGGGCCGTTGTCGCCGCTGTAACCGCAGGTGGTGCCGGCCACGAGGCTGATGGTGCCGTCCACGCCGATCTTGCGGATCCGGCAGCCGCCGTACTCGGTGAAGTACACCGCCCCGCCGGCATCGACCGCCACGCCGACCGGGTAGTCCAGCTGGGCGTTCACCGCCGGGCCGCCGTCGCCGCCGGATCCCTGTACGCCGGTGCCGGCGATCGTGCTGATCGTCCCGTCCGCCGCGATGCGCCGGATCCTCTGGTTTTCGTAGTCGGCGAGATAGAGATTCCCGACGCGGTCCGCGGCGATGTCGTACACATAGCCGATGGCCGCAGCGCTCGCGGGGCCGCCATCGCCGGAGAAACCGCGCGCGCCAGTGCCCACGACCGTCGAGATCGTCCCGGCGGGGTCGACCTTGCGGACGCGGAAGCCGGTGTAGTCCGCGATATAGCGGTTGCCGGCCGCGTCCGCGTCGACCCCGATGGGAGCGCTGAGGCTCGCGGACGTGGCGGGACCGCCATCGCCGCTGTAACCCACGGTCCCGTTACCGGCCGTGGTCGACACCGTCTGCGCCTGGGCGGGCGCGACGAGCGCCGCCGGCACCAACGCGACTGCGAATGCGGCCCGGCGAAGGCCGCTGCGGAAAATATTCATTCGTTTCCCCTGATGTGGGCACCGAGCCCGCCCGAAGGGTGACGCAGCGTGCGCTGCGCCGCAACTTTTTTGTGACGCCGATCACGGAGGGCGTCCGGGTTGGAGCCTCCCGCGGGGGTACCGCCGGCTACCTGGAACCGTCGAGCGCGAGGTAACCGAGGACCACGACGAGCGCAGCCAGGACCGCGAACGTGATCTTGATCCAGCTCCAGGGGCGTTCGCCCGCGATCGCGCCGGTGTAGCCGTTGACCAGCAGCTGGAACGCGCGGCGCCCGTAGGTGTAGCTCACCAGCCAGACCGGCATCAGCACGTGCTTGAACGTGCGGCCGCGATAGCTCGACTGCACCTGCAGGTTGCGATGGGTGTCGCCGGGCACCGCCTGCGCGCAGAGGTCGTGCACGGCGCGCTCCATCTGCGCCATGTTGAGCTCGGCGGCGAGGCGCAGGTCGACCTGGTAGCGCTCGACCGTCCAGCCGCGCACGAACTCGGGTGCATAGGCCTTGAGGTCGGTGGTGGTCGGGAACGGCTCGATCTTGTCGAGCAACGCGGCATGCGCGCCCGAACTGCCGGGCACGAGGTCGTCGTCGAAGAAATGGTCGAGCTCGCCGGCGGCGGGTTCCCAGCGGATGTGCCGCACCTGCTGCGTCTCGTAGCGGCCGTTCCGCAGCACGCGCTCGGTCGTGTAGTAGTAATGCCCGGCCTCGGCGGTCCACGCGGCATGCACGTGCGCGTCGAACGTCCAGTACGGCAGGTACAGGCCGCGCAGCGTGTCGGCGAGCGCCGCCTTCTTGAGGCGGTTCGGCGCGAACCAGCGCGTGCCGTACCAGCGCCGGATCGACTCGCGCACCTGCGGTTCGGGAATGCAGAACGGCAGCAGGCTCTGCGGCGTGATCGCGTCCTTCAGCGCTTCGTACGGCACCACGGCGGGCGAACCGCAGAACGCGCAGCGGTCGGCGACGCGCTCGGGCTCGAACACCGAGATCGCCTTGCAGCTCGTGCACTGCACCTGGCGACGGCCGTCGCCGTAGCCGCGCCCGCCGTCGTCGGCCTTCGCCAGGGCGTTCGCGAGGTCGATCTCGGCGATCGCGCCCGGCGTGCCCTCGTCGGGCGCCCACGGCGCGACCGTCCCGCAGTACGGGCAGACGAGCCCCTTCTTCGCGGCGTTCCATTGCAGGTCGCCGCCGCACTCCGGGCAGGCGCGCTTGTCGAGCGCCGCATCCGGCGCGGGCACCGCAGCCGTGGCCATGCCTCAGGCGCCGCGCAGGTACTCGTCGAGCGACGCCCGCGCGATGCGCCAGGCGTTGCCGATCCTGCGACCCTTCAGCTCGCCCTTCTCGAGCGTCGCGACCACGTCCTCGACCGAGACGCCGAGCGCCTGCGCCGCCTGCTCGGGCGTCAGGACGTCAAGCGCGGGTGCCGCGGACGGCAACGGCGGCGGACCGCCGGCGCCCGCCTGCATGCCCTGCATCATCTGCTGCGCCATCGCGAAGCCCATCGCCATCTCGGCGGGCGCCGCGGCCACGCTGCCGCCGCCCTGGCCCATCGTCGAGCCCATCTGGAACTTCACGTAGTCGTTGAGGTTGCCGACCGCGGCCATGCCCGAGCGTTTGTCGATCGCCTGCTCGACTTCCGGCGGCACGGAGACGTTCTCGACCACGAAGCCGGTGATCTCGATGCCGTACTTGCCCTGCATGATCGGATTGACGACCGGCAGCAGTGCCTCGCCGAGCTCGCTGTAGCGCGTGGCGATGTCGAGCGCGGGCACTTTCGCCGTGGCGAGCGCCTCGGTGAACACGCTGACGATGCGCGAACGCATCGTCTCGGCGAATTCGTCGAGGCGGAAGTTCTGGTCGGTGCCGGCCACCTCGCGCAGGAAGCGCTGCGCGTCGACGATGCGGAAGTCGTAGGTGCCGAACGCGCGCAGGCGCACGAGGCCGAAGTCGGCGTCGCGCATCATCACCGGGTTCGCGGTGCCCCACTTGTTGCCGGTGAACAGCCGGGTGTTGAGGAAGTAGACGTCGCACTTGAACGGCGACTCGAAGCCGTACTTCCAGCCCAGGATCCGCGAGAGGATCGGGATGTTCTGGGTCGACAGCGTGTACGGCTTGCCGGGGCTCGGCGGGAACAGGTCGGCGAACTGGCCCGCGGCGACGAACTGCACCGCCTGGCTCTCGCGCACGATCAGCTGCGCGCCGTTCTTGATCTCCTTGTCCTCGTCCGGGAAGCGCCAGCTCAGCGTGTCGCGCGAGTCGTCGGTCCATTCGAGGATCTCGATCGCCTGGCCCTTGATGAAATCCAGAACGCCCATGTCTGCTCCTGCGTTGGCGCGACTGCGCCCGTCGCACCGATTCTAGGCATGCGGCGGCCGCCGCGCGCAGGCGCCGGCCGCGGCGAGACGGCGCCGCGCTAGGCTGCACGTGTCCCGACGCATCGCCGCCATGTCCCATCCCTGCCTCGCCTGCGGTGCCTGCTGCGCCGCGCTCCGCGTCGCCTTCCACTGGTCGGAGGCCGACGCCGCCACCGGCGGCGCCACGCCGGCCGAACTCACCGAACCCCTGGATCCGCATCGCGTGGTGATGCGCGGCACCTTCGGCGGCGGCGCGATGCGCTGCGTGGCCCTGCGCGGCGAGGTCGGCGGCGCCACGGCCTGCTCGATCTACGCGCTCCGGCCTTCGCCGTGCCGCGAACTGCAGGCGAGCGGCGAGGGCGGCGTGCCGAGCCCGCAGTGCGACCGCGCCCGCGCCGCGCACGGCCTCGCGCCGCTCGGCCCGTCGGACTGGGCGGGCGTCGAGGCACCGCTCGCGCCGGCCTGAGCGACCGCGCACGGTCGCCGCGTCGCCAACCGGCCGTCATCAGGCCATGACCCGCGGCGTTTTGCCCGCACCCGCGGCAGACGCGACAATGCGCGGTCCCGCGATCCCGCATCGCCTCCGCACGGCGCCCCCGCGTCGTCGCCCCGCTTCAGCGAGTGCCGTCCATGTCGAATACCCCCCGCATCCTCTACACGCTGACCGACGAAGCCCCCTTCCTCGCCACGGCCTCGCTGCTGCCGATCGTGGAAGGCTTCGCCCGCGCCGCGGGCATCGCCGTGGAGACGCGCGACATCTCGCTCGCCGGCCGCATCCTCGCGCAGTTCCCGGAACTGCTCGGCGACCGCGCGGTGCACGACGACCTCGCCGAACTCGGCGAGCTGGCGAAGACGCCTGAAGCCAACATCATCAAGCTGCCGAACATCTCGGCCTCGGTGCCGCAGCTCAAGGCGGCGATCCGCGAGCTGCAGGGCAAGGGCTATCCCCTGCCGGACTACCCGGAAGAGCCGCGCACCGATCCCGAGCGCGACGCCCGCGCCCGCTACGGCCGCGTCATGGGCTCGGCGGTGAACCCGGTGCTGCGCGAGGGCAATTCCGACCGCCGCGCGCCCGCGTCGGTGAAGGCGTTCGCGCGCAAGCACCCGCATCGCATGGGCAAGTGGTCCGGCGAGTCGAAGGCGCATGTCGCGCACATGGACGAGGGCGACTTCTACGGCAGCGAGCGCTCGGTCACGGTCGATGCGCCCACCGACGTGCGCATCGAATTCGTCGGCGCGCACGGCGGCTCGCAGGTGCTGAAGGCGAAGACGTCGCTGGCCGCCGGCGAAGTGATCGACGCCGCGGTGATGAGCACGTCGAAGCTCGCCGCGTTCATCGACGCGCAGATCGCCGATGCGAAGGCGCAGGGCGTGCTGTTCTCGCTCCACCTGAAGGCCACGATGATGAAGGTGAGCGACCCGATCATGTTCGGCGTCGCGGTCAACCGTTTCTATTCCGACGTGGTGACGAAGCACGCCGATGCGCTGGCCTCGGTGGGCTTCGACGCGAACAACGGCATCGGCGACCTCTACGCGCGCCTGCCCCAGCTCGACGCCGGCGTGCGCGCGCAGGTCGAGGCCGACCTCGCCGCGGTCTACGCGAACCGTCCGGCGCTCGCGATGGTGAACTCGGACAAGGGCATCACCAACCTGCACGTGCCGAGCGACGTCATCGTCGACGCCTCGATGCCCGCGATGATCCGCGACAGCGGCGGCATGTGGAACGCCGAGGGGAAGCTGCAGGACGCGAAGGCGGTGATCCCGGACCGTTCGTACGCGGGCATCTACCAGGTCGTGATCGACGACTGCAAGGCGAACGGCGCGTTCGACCCGGCTACGATGGGCTCGGTGCCGAACGTCGGCCTGATGGCGCAGAAGGCCGAGGAATACGGCTCGCACGACAAGACGTTCCAGCTGCCGGCCGCGGGCACCGTGCGCGTCGTCGACGCGTCGGGCAACGTGCTGCTCGAGCAGGCGGTCGAGGCCGGCGACATCTTCCGCATGTGCGAGACCCGCGACGCGCCGATCCGCGACTGGGTGCAGCTCGCCGTGAACCGTGCGCGCCTGTCGAACACGCCGGCCGTGTTCTGGCTCGATTCGAACCGTGCGCACGACCGCGAAGTGATCGCGAAGGTCGAGCGCTACCTGAAGGACCACGACACGGCCGGGCTCGACCTCCGCATCCTCTCGCCCGTCGAGGCGATGAAGTTCTCGCTCGAGCGCATCCGTCGCGGGCAGGACACGATCTCGGTCACCGGCAACGTGCTGCGCGACTACCTCACCGACCTGTTCCCGATCATGGAGCTCGGCACGTCGGCGAAGATGCTGTCCATCGTGCCGCTGATGGCCGGCGGCGGCCTGTTCGAGACGGGCGCCGGCGGCTCGGCGCCGAAGCACGTGCAGCAGTTCGTCGAGGAGAACTACCTGCGCTGGGATTCGCTCGGCGAATTCCTCGCGCTCGCCGCCTCGTTCGAGCACACCGCGAACCGCACCGGCAATGCGCGCGCGCAGGTGCTGGCCGATGCGCTCGACGCCGCGAACGCGCGCATCCTCGACGAGAACCGTTCGCCGGCGCGCAAGGTGGGCGAGCTCGACAACCGCGGCAGCCACTTCTACCTCGCGCAGTACTGGGCGCAGGCGCTCGCCGCGCAGACGGCCGACGCCGAGCTCGCGGCACGTTTCGCGCCGGTCGCCAAGGCGCTGACCGAGAACGAGGCGCAGATCCTGCGCGAGCTGGTCGAGGTGCAGGGCCGCCCCGTCGAGATCGGCGGCTACTACCAGCCCGACCTCGGCAAGCTCGCCGCCGCGATGCGCCCGAGCGCGACGCTCAACGCGGTGATCGACGGCCTGCGCGGCTGACGGCCCGGCCGCGCGGGGACGTCCCTGTCCCCGCGCGGCCTCCCTCACTCGAAGAAGAATTCCTCGAACTCCTGGTCGACCGGGGTCGCGGGCGCCTCGTCGTCGGCGTCCGGGCCGAAGGCGCAGCAGTCGTCGCAGGCGTGGCGGCGCTGCATCTGCAGCGCCTGCAGGACGCCGGCGGGCGCGGCATGCGGGCGAGCTTGGAGGGCGGCGAGGACATCCATCGGCAGGCTCCGGGGGATCGGTGCAGCCAGCCTGCCGTGTGTCGATGACAGCCCCATGCCGGGCGCGTTGCAGTTCGACGGCGGCCGTGGCACCGGTAAGCTGCGGGGCTTCCCCCATCCGCCGGAGTGCTCCATGCGCACGATCCTGCTCGCCGCCCTGACGTCCACCCTCCTGCTCACCGCCTGCGCCAGCACCCCGACCGGCGAAGGCCGCCCGATGGTCACCAATGGCATGGGCGCCGCGCTCGACGGCGCGATCGGCGGCGCCTGGCGCAGCCCCGAGAACCGCGCGCGTGACACCTGGCGTCATCCGAAGGAGACGCTGGGTTTCTTCGGCGTGCGCGGCGACCAGACGGTCATCGAGATCACGCCCGCGCCGGGCTGGTACAGCGAGATCCTTGCGCCGTACCTCAAGGACAGCGGGCAGTACGTCGCCGCCGTGATCGACCCGGCCTCGCAGACGAGCGACAAGGCGCGCGAGTACTACGCAAAGGGTCGCGACGGCCTGCAGCAGAAGTTCGACGCCGCCCCCGCGCAGTTCGGGCGCGCGCGCATCGTCGGCTTCGATCCGAAGAACCCGTCGTTCGGCCCGGCCGGTTCGGCCGACGTCGTGCTCACCTTCCGCAACGTGCACAACTGGCGCATGGCCGGCACCGCGGAATCGATGTTCAAGGGCTTCTTCGACGTGCTGAAGCCCGGCGGCGTGCTCGGCGTGGTGGAGCACCGCGCCAAGGCCGACGTGCCGGCCACCGACAAGTCGGGCTACGTCGGCCAGGCGCAGGTGATCGCGATGGCGAAGGCCGCGGGCTTCGTGCTCGACGGGCAGAGCGAGATCAACGCCAACCCCCGCGACACGAAGGACCACCCGAACGGCGTGTGGATGCTGCCGCCCAGCAACCAGCACGACGCGGCCGACGACGCGAAGTACAAGGCGATCGGCGAGAGCGATCGCATGACGCTGCGCTTCGTGAAGCCGCGTGCCTGACCGCCCACCGGCCTGGGTCGACGTCGCGCCGCTCGGCGCGGCGCGCTGGCGGCTGGCGTGCATCACCCGTCGCGGCGTCGGCATGACGCTCGCGGCGGCGGTGTTCTGGGCCGCGAGGGCGGGCGTCGCGCGCTTCGCGGGGCTGGATCCCGCGCGGCTCGGCCTGTTCTCGGCGATCGGCGCCGCGCTCGTGTACCCGGGCGGTTACCTGCTCAACCGCGCGCTCGGGGGCGATCTCATCGCGCGCGGCAGCGACTTCCGCGGCGTGGTCGGCGCGATCACGGTCGGGCAACTGCTGGGCGGGCCGTTGATCGTCGCGCTGCTGGTGATGGAGGTACGCCTGGTCGCCTTCGCGCTCGCCGCGACGATCGGCGCGCATTTCCTGCCCTACGGCTGGCTGTACCGGGCGCCCGCGTACTACGTGCTCGGCATCGCGGGCGCAGCGATCGGTGCGGCGCTGCAGGCACTGGCACCGTCGCAGGCGAACGTCACCATCCCCGCGTCGATGGCCGTGCTCTACGCGCTGTGCGGCGCGGCGACGTGGCGACGCAACCGGCGCGAAGGCGCGTGCTGATCGCGCTCAACAAGCCGTTCGGCGTGCTGACGCAGTTCACCGACCGCAGCACGCCGCCGCGGCCCACGCTGGCCGCCTTCGGCCTGCCACCGGACGTGTACCCGGCCGGACGGCTGGACCACGACAGCGAAGGCCTGCTGCTGCTCACCGACGACGGCGCGCTCGCGCACCGGCTCACCGATCCGCGCCACAAGCAGCCCAAGACCTACTGGGTGCAGGTGGAGGGCGATCCGCAGGACGCGCAGCTCGATGCCTTGCGTGCCGGCGTGCGCCTCAACGACGGCCCCACGCGGCCGGCGACCGTGCGTCGTCTCGACGCGCCGGCCCTGTGGCGGCGCGATCCGCCGGTGCGGTTCCGCAAGTCGGTGCCCGATGCTTGGCTCGAGATCGTCATCACCGAAGGCCGCAACCGCCAGGTGCGACGGATGACCGCGGCGGTGGGCCTGCCGACGCTGCGACTGGTGCGCGTGGCGATCGGCCCGCATCGGCTCGACGGCCTGGCACCCGGCGAGTGGCGCCACCTCGACGGCGACGACCGCGCGCTGCGGGGGTGAACCGTTCACCGAAAATGAATAGGCGCCGCGGCATAACGCGGGAGCCGTCTGCTAAGGTCGTCGGTTCCTGAACGCGTCATGGATGACGCCGCGTCGCGAGGGCGAATGGTCAGTTCCATCGGTACCGCAGCGAAGATCCTCGTCGTCGACGACCAGCCCGCGAACCTGCGGGTTGTCGGCATGCTGCTGTCGCGCCAGGGCTACCAGGTCGTGACCGCGGACTGCGGGCCCAAGGCGCTCGAGATCTGCGAGACCGAGCCGCCGGACCTCGTGCTGCTCGACATGATGATGCCCGGCATGGACGGCTTCCAGGTGATCGAGGAGATGCGTGCGGGCGCGGCGCCGCCGAGCGTGCCGGTCGTCTTCGTGACCGCCGCGCAGGATCGCGACCTGCTGCTCCGCGCCTTCGATGCCGGCGCGGTCGACTACGTCACCAAGCCGTTCCTTCCCGAGGAACTGCTGGCGCGCGTGTCCGCGCACGTCGGCCTCAAGCTGACCCGCGACCGCCTCGAGCGCGTCGCCCGCGAGCGCGAGGAGCTGGTCAACCTCGTCGCGCACGACCTCAAGAACCCGCTCTCGTCGGTGCTGTTCGCCAGCGAGATGCTGATCACCGGCGCGACCAAGCCCGAGCGCGTGCCGCGCTACATGTCGATGATCCACGAGAGCGCGACCGACGCGCTGGGCTACATCCGCCAGTACCTCGAGAGCCACGGCCGCGGCGAGGACCTGTCGAACGCGACGCGCGCCTCGCTCTCCGACACCATCGACTGGCTCGTGCAGCGTTACGAGTACCAGCTCGAGGCGCGCGGCATCCAGGTGCAGGTGCAGCGCCCGGCGCAGGACGTGCACGTGCGGATCGACGAGCGCGTGCTGCGGCAGGTCAGCGAGAACCTGATCACCAACGTCATGAAGTACGCGCCCAACAGCGCGCTGACCATCGCCGGCCGTCCCGGCGCGCCCGGCTACTGGCAGCTCGTGGTGGCCGACCGCGGCCCGGGCATCCCCGCGGCGAAGCAGCGCGAGCTGTTCAAGCCCTTCGTGCGCCTGCACGAGGGCGACGACGGCATCTCGTCGGGCCTGGGCCTTTCGCTCGCCAAGCAGATCGTGCAGAAGGCCGGCGGCCAGCTCTGGTACGAGGACCGCAAGAGCGGCGGCGCGCGCTTCGTGATCGAGCTGCCGCAGACCGCCTGAGGCGGTTTCCGCACCCCGGAAACGAAGATGCCGCCGGCAATGCGGCGGCATCCACGGGTCGGCCCGGGCCGACCGCCTCGTTGACTCAGTGTTCCGTGCGGCTCTCGCTGGCCGACGTGCTGCGCTTGCGGGCGCCGCCGGCGCGCTTGGTGCCGGTCGTCTTGCGGCCGCCCCGGGCGCGCTTGGTGCCGGTCTCGTCGCCATTGCGCGCGGCGATGCGGCGGGCGCTGCCTTCGATGGTCTGGCCATTGCCGTCCTCGGCGCGGCGCGCGCGACGGCGGGCGGCGTACCAGAGCAGGCCGGCACCGGCCAGCGTGGCGACGGCGATCACCGGATTGCGGCGGACGACCATCAGGCCGGCGCGGGCGCCGGCGCGCGCGGCGCCGAGCTTCAGGCCGGTGTCGAGCAGGCTCGATGCACGCGGCTTGAGGCCGCTGAGCGTGTCACCGGCACGGCCGGCGAGGTCGAGCGCGCGTTCGGACAGGGAATCGAGCGTGTTCATGGACGTGGTCCTGCGGCGGATACGGCAGCCAGTGTTGGCGGTGAATGGTCGAAGCGACGTGAGCGATTGCCCGCTGCCGGCTGAATGCCGAAGATGGCGGGCCACTCCGGAGCCGTCCGCATGATCCACATCCTCGACCACGTGCTGTCCGGCGACGAGCTCGCACGGGTGCGCCAGTGGCTGCCGCAGGTGGGCCTCGCGGACGGGCGCATGACGAATCCGGAGTCGGGCGTGAAGCGCAACCTGCAGGCACCGCAGGGCGACGCGGCGAACGAACGCATCGCGCAGCTCGTGCGCGACGCGCTCGCGCGGCATCCCGATGCACGCCGCTGGATGCTG
Organism: Lysobacter xanthus; assembly: GCF_047159895.1. Classification (NCBI taxonomy): domain Bacteria; kingdom Pseudomonadati; phylum Pseudomonadota; class Gammaproteobacteria; order Lysobacterales; family Lysobacteraceae; genus Lysobacter; species Lysobacter xanthus. The sequence goes on along the minus strand of NZ_BAAGAB020000005.1, from coordinate 28,666 downwards.
CCCAAGCAGATGGCGCGCACCACGGTCGTGCGCTACGAGCCCGGCATGACGTACGGCTGGCACGTCGACGAGGCGCTGTTCCCCTCGACGCCGCCGATGCGCAGCGACATCTCCTGCACCGTCTTCCTCAGCGACCCGGTCGACTACGACGGCGGCGAGCTGACCATGCAGCTCGGCGCGCAGGAACTCGCCTACAAGCTGCCGGCCGGCAGCGCGCTGGTCTACCCGTCGACGACCATCCACCAGGTCGCACCGGTCACGCGCGGCGTGCGCGTGGCGGCGATCACCTGGCTGCAGAGCTGGGTGGCCGATGCCGCGCGTCGCGAAGTTCTGGTGCAGGTCGAGGACGCGCGCGCGCTCATCGCGCGCAACGACCCCGCCGACGCCGCGCGCATCGACGTGCTGCTGGCCGCGGTGCGGACGAACCTGTTCCGGATGTGGGCCGACACCTGAGGTCGCGTCACACCGCGCCGCGCACAACAGCGCCAGGCGATAGGTTTGCCACCGCCGCCGCAGGCCGATGACTAACGTGTCGCGAGGCCTCGCCCGGTGCGTCGCTTTGCGGTCCACGGATCGTCCGGCCGCGCCGCGTACAACAGCGGCCAGCGATAGGTTTCCCACCGCCGCCGCGGGCCCGTGACTACGTGCCGCGGGGCTTTGCCCGGTGCGTCGCCTTTGCGGTCCACGGATCGTCGGGCCAAGGATGCTTCGGATACCGCCCCTTCATCTCCTTCTTCACTTCCGGGTACGTGCGTTCCCAGAAGCCGCGAAGGTCCTGCGTGACCTGCAACGGTCGGCCTGCGGGCGAGAGCAGGTGCAGCGTGAGTGGCACGCGGCCGTCGGCGATGCGCGGCGTGTCGGCGAGGCCGAACAGTTCCTGCAGTTTCACCGCGAGCACGGGCGGCTGCGGCTTGCCGTCGCTGTCGGTGGCGTAGGCGATGGCACGCTCGAGCCCGGACGGCACGGCGATGCGCACCGGGGCGAGCGCGTCGATGCGTTGCCGCGTCGACCAGTCGACGCCCGACTTCATCGCCTCGCCCAGCGCCGGCTCGTCCAGCGCATCCAGCCGCGTCTTGCCCGACAGCGCCGGCTTGAGCCAGGTGTCCAGCGTGGCGAGCAAGGCGTCGTCCGACAGATCGGGCAGCGTGTCGGCGAACTCCGGCATCCAGTGGCGCAGCCCGCGCACGCGTTCGCGCCACTGGCGCAGCGATTCGGTCCACGGCAGCGCTTCGAGGCCGAGCTGGCGTACGGCGTCGACGAGCGCGTCGGCATAGCGCGACGGATCGGGGCGCGGCAGCGGCCGCGTCTCCAGCACGATGCGGTCGAAGCGGCGCTCGCGCACCGCGGCGATCGCGCGTGCGTCCGCGTCCCAGACCACCCGATCCTCGGTGCTGAAGCGCGCCGGGAATTCGCGTTCCAGCCGCGACTCGTCGAGCGGTGCGGCCTGCAGGATGCGGGCATCGCGCATCTCGTCGCGGAGCTCGTTGACGACCAGCCACGGTTCGCCGCGCAGCAGCGACTCGTCGAACAGGCGCACGGTGCGGCCGGTGGCGAGCTGGTAGCGCAGCATGTCGGTGGGGTGCCGTCGCGCGATGCGATCCGGAAACGCGTGCAGCAGCACGTCGCCGAGCGCATGCGGCGATGCGTGCGCGGGTGGCGCGGCATCGAGGTGCAGGCGGCGTCGCCATTGCTTCGCGGCCTGGTCGACCTGCGCCAACGCACTGCGCGACGCGTCCGCCCCGACGCGGCCGCTGCGGAACGCGGCGAGCGCCTGCCAGCGATCGGCGAGCGCATCGCTGCGCGGTCGGCCGGGCGCGGCGCGCAGCGGATCGCGCGCCTCCACGAGCGCGGCGAGGTCGCAGGCCAGCGCCTGTTCGCGCGGATCAGCCGGCGCGAGCAGCATCGCCGCCAAACGCGGATGCGTGCCGAGCGCGAGCATGCGCCGGCCCAACGGCGTGACCGCGGTGCCGTCGAGCGCGCCGAGGCGCTGCAGCAGGTCGCGCGCCGCGTTGAGTGCACCGGTGGGTGGCGCATCGGGAAAGCGCAGGTCGCTGCCGCCCCACAGCGCGAGTTCGAGCGCGAGCGACGACAGGTCGACCTGCGCGATCTCCGGCCTTCGCTGCGGCTCGAGCCGCTGCGACTGCGGCCACAGGCGATAGGCCCAGCCTTCAGCGACGCGGCCGGCGCGGCCGGCGCGCTGGTCCGCGGACGCCTGTGCGATCGGCACGACGTCGAGCCGCGAGAAGCCGCTCACCGGATCGAAGCGGGGCTCGCGCGCGAGGCCGGTATCGACGACCACGCGCACGCCGGGGAGGGTGACGCTCGATTCCGCCACGTTGGTCGCGAGCACGACGCGGCGGCGGCCGTCGACGGACGGCTGCAGCACGCGCGACTGCTGTTCGACCGGCAGCTCGCCATGCAGCGCGAGTACGTCGGCATCGACGTGCTCGACGATCTGCTGCACGCGCGCGATCTCGCGCTGTCCGGGCAGGAAGACGAGCACGTCGCCGGGATGCGCGGCGAGCGCGTGCTCGATCGCGCGACGCACCTGGTGCTCGCCCTTCTCGTCGCGACGCGCGGGGAAATGCGCGACATCCACCGGATACGCCCGGCCTTCGCTCGACAGCCGCGGCGCGTCGAGGAAGGTCGCGAGCCGTTCGCCGTCGAGCGTCGCTGACATCACGACGAGGCGCAGGTCCTCGCGCAGCTGCGCCTGCACGTCGAGCGCGAGCGCGAGGCCGAGGTCGGCGGCCATGTGCCGCTCGTGGAACTCGTCGAAGACGATCGCGCCGATGCCGTCGAGCATCGGATCGTCCTGGATCATCCGCGTGAGGATGCCTTCGGTGACCACCTCGATGCGCGTTTCCGCCGAAACGCGGTTCTCGAAGCGGATGCGGTAGCCGACCGTCCGGCCGACGTCCTCGCCGCGCTCGCGCGCCATGAACGTGGCGGCCGCGCGCGCGGCCACCCGGCGCGGCTCCAGCATCAGGATCCTTCGGCCTTCGAGCCACGGCGCATCGAGCAGCGCGGGCGGCACACGCGTGGTCTTGCCCGCGCCCGGTGGCGCTTCGAGCACGAGGCGCGGATGCGCGGCGAGCGACGCGCGGATGCGGGGCAGCAGCGGATCGATGGGAAACGTCGTCACCGGCCGATTCTACCGGCGCGTTCTGCGTGCCCCGCTAAAATGAGGGCATGGATCTCATCGACATCGGCGCCAACCTCACCCACGACACCTTCGACCGCGATCGCGACGACGTGCTGCAGCGCGCACGCGCAGCGGGCGTGACGCAGATGGTGGTCACCGGCGCGAGCCGCGAGCATTCGCCCAAGGCGCTTCAACTCGCGCAGGCGCATCCGGGCGTGCTGTTCTCGACGGCGGGCGTGCATCCCCACCACGCCGTGGAATACACCGCGGAATGCGATGCGGAGATGCGCGCGCTGCTCGCGCACGACGAGGTCGTCGCCGTCGGCGAATGCGGGCTCGACTACTTCCGCGACTTCTCGCCGCGCCCGGCGCAGCGGCGCGCCTTCGAGATGCAGCTGCAGGTGGCCGTGGACACCGGCAAGCCGCTGTTCCTGCACCAGCGCGACGCGCACGACGACTTCGTCGCGATCATGAAGAACTTCGAGGGCCGGATCGGCGCCGCGGTGGTGCACTGCTTCACCGGCACGCGCGAAGAAGCCTTCGCCTACCTCGACCGCGACTGGCACATCGGCATCACCGGCTGGCTCTGCGACGAGCGCCGCGGCCAGCACCTGCGCGAGATCGTGCCGCACCTGCCGCCCAACCGGCTGATGGTCGAGACGGACGCGCCCTACCTGCTGCCGCGCACGCTCAAGCCGATGCCGAAGGACCGCCGCAACGAGCCGGCCTTCCTGCCGCACATCGTCGCGGAGCTCGCGCGCGATCGCGGCGAAACGGTGGAGGCGGTGGCCGCGGCGACGACCGCGACGGCGCGCGCATTCTTCCGCCTGCCGGGCGCGGGCTGAGCGATGCGGCAGTCGATCGCCCACGTGACGCTGCTCGTGCACGACTACGACGATGCGATCGCCTTCTATGTCGGCCGGCTGGGCTTCACGCTGGTCGAGGACACCGTCCGGCCGGAGCAGGACAAGCGCTGGGTGGTGGTCGCGCCGCCCGGCTCGAACGGCGCGTCGCTGCTGCTCGCGCGGGCGTCGACGCCCGGACAGGCGTCATTCGTCGGCGACCAGGCGGGCGGGCGCGTCGCGTTCTTCCTGCAGACCGACGATTTCGATCGCGACTACCGGCGCTACGTCGACGCAGGCGTCGAGTTCGTGCGGCCGCCGGTGCGCCAGCCCTACGGCACCGTCGCGGTATTCCGCGACCTCTACGGCAACCTGTGGGACCTCATCGAATACACGGTGCCCGCGGCCTGACTCGCGCGGCACTGGGGCGTCGACATACCGGCCCGTATCCTTGTCGGCTACCGGGCGACCCACGCCCCTGACGGTTCGACCGATGACGATGCTCCGACGCTCCACCGGGATCGCACTGCTGCTGCTCACCCTCGCCGCCTGCGGCAGGAAGACCGAGGACGCGCCGGCCGCCGGACCCGCGGCCGAGGCGAGCGCGGCGATGGCGGTGACCGTCGTCGAGGCGCGGGTGCAGGACATCCCGCGCGAGATCCGCGTCTCCGGGCCGGTGGCCGCACGCGAGGAAATGCAGCTCGGCGTCGAGCTCACCGGCCAGCGCGTCACCGGACTGTACGTCGACGTCGGCGACTTCGTGCGCCGCGGGCAGGTGCTGCTGGAGCTCGACGCGCGCACGCTGCAGAGCGAACTGCAGCAGGCGGAAGCCGCGCATCGCGAGGCACAGGCCGCGGCGAACCTCGCGTCGGCCAACCTGCGTCGCGCCGAGCCGCTGCTGCGCGAGAAGTACATCTCGGCCGGGCAGGTCGACGAACTTCGGGCCGCGCGCGACCAGGCGAACGCGCGCGTCGCCACCGCCCGCGCCTCGCTCGATGCCGCGCGCCTGCGCCGCAGCTATGCCGAGCTGCGCGCGCCGGACGACGGCATCGTCAGCAAGCGCAGCGTGCAGCCGGGGCAGATCGTGGCCGGCGGCACCGAACTCATCCGCCTGATCCGCGACGGCCGGCTGGAATGGCGGGCCGAGCTCGCCGACGCCGAGTTGGCGGCGGTGAACGTCGGCGACCCCGTCGTGGTGCGCGCCCCGGACGGGCGCGATGCGGAAGGCGAGGTGCGCGCGGTGGCCCCGGGCGTGGATGCGTCCACGCGCACCGGCACGGTGTATGCCGACCTGCCCGAGCCCGACGGCCTTCGTACGGGCGCTTATCTCCCCGGCCGCATCCTCGTCGGCGAAGCCCGCGCACTCGTGGTGCCGGCCACCGCGGTGGTGCAGCGCGACGGCAATCCCTACGTCTTCAACGTCGACGACAAGGGCATCGCGCACCGCGTGCGGGTGCGCACCGGCACCGAGACCGGCGGCCGCGTCGAGATCCTCGACGGCCTGGCGCCGGGTGCGCGGGTGGTCGACCGCGGCGCCGGCTTCCTGGGCGACGGCGACCGCGTGCGCATCGTCGCCGGCGAGGCCGCCGCCGCGGGCACCGCCCCATGATCAACGTCTCGGCCTGGGCCATCCGCCGGCCGTTGCCGGCGCTGATGATCTTCTTCGTGCTGTGCGTCGCCGGCCTGTGGGGCTTCTGGAAGCTGCCCGTCGCGCGCTTTCCCGACATCAGCTTCCCGATGGTGGTGGTGACGATCAGCCAGCCCGGCGCTTCGCCGAGCCAGCTGGAGACCGAAGTCACGCGCAAGGTCGAGGACCAGGTCGCCACGCTCGACGGCGTCAAGCGGGTCACCTCCACCGTCACCGAGGGCGTGAGCACCACCGCGATCGAATTCAAGCTCGAGGCCGACCTGTCCGGTGCGCTCGACGATACGCGCGCCGCGGTGAGCCGCATCCGCGCCGACCTGCCGCAGGACATCCAGGAACCGCTGGTCACCAAGGTCACCATCGGCGGTGCGCTGATGACGTACGCCGTCGCGTCGGATCGCATGGGCGTGGACGAACTGAGCTGGTTCGTCGACCGCGACGTGACGCGCACGCTGTTCGGCGTGCCCGGCGTGGCGCAGGTGTCGCGGCAGGGCGGCGTCGAGCGCATGGTGCGCATCGACCTCGATCCCGATGCGCTGCAGGCCTACGGCATCACCGCCGGTGCGGTGAACCAGCAGCTGCTGCGCACGCAGGTGGAGCGGCCGAGCGGCCGTGCGGAGCAGGGCACCGGCCAGCAGGTGCTGCGCACGATCGCGACGGTGTCGGACGCGCGCCAGCTCGAGGACTTCGCGATCGCCCTGCCCGACGGCCGCGGCGTGCGGCTCGCCACGCTCGCGCGCATCACCGATGCGAGCGCCGATCCGACGCAGGTGGCGCTGCTGGACGGCAAGCCGGTCGTCGCGTTCTCGATCTCGCGCACGCGCGGGTCGAGCGAACTCGAGGTCGCCGACGGCGTGGAGGCCGCGCTCGCCACGCTGCAGAAGCAGAACCCCGGCATGCGCTTCAAGCAGGTGACGTCGACGGTCGGCGAGACCGAACGGTCGTACCACTCGTCGATGGAGATGCTCGTCGAAGGCGCGCTGCTCGCGCTCGCGGTCGTCTGGCTGTTCCTGCGCGACTGGCGCGCGACCTGGATCTCCGCGGTCGCGCTGCCGCTGTCGATCATCCCGACCTTCGCGGTCATGCACTGGTTCGGCTTTTCGCTGAACATGATCACGCTGCTCGCGCTGAGCGTGGTCGTCGGCATCCTGGTCGACGACGCGATCGTCGAGATCGAGAACATCGTGCGCCACCTGCGCATGGGCAAGGCGCCGCTGGAGGCCGCTCGCGAAGCCGCCGACGAGATCGGCATCGCGGTGATCGCCACCTCGATGACGCTCGCCGCCGTCTTCGTGCCGGTGGCGTTCATGCCGGGCATCGCCGGCAAGTTCTTCCGCGAGTTCGGCTGGACGGCGGCGACCGCGGTGCTGTTCTCGCTGCTGGTCGCACGCCTGCTGACACCGATGATCGCGGCCTACCAGCTGCGCGGGAACCATCCGGAGGAGAAGGAAGGGCCGATCATGCGGCGCTATCTCGGCTTCGTGGACTCGGCGCTGCGACATCGGTGGATCACCCTCGGCGCCGCCACGCTGTTCTTCGTCGGCTCGCTCGCGCTGGTGCCGCTGATCCCGACCACCTTCATCCCGTTCACCGACGTCGGCCGCAGCAACCTCAGCCTGGAGCTGCCGCCCGGCACGCGGCTCGAGGAGACCGTGCGCCTGGCCGAGCAGGCGCGCGCGAAGCTGCGCTCGATCCCCGAGCTCAAGCAGGTCTACGCGACGGTGGGCTCGGTGCTCGACGTCGGCGATCCGGGCAAGACCGGCGTGGGCGAGCCGCGCAAGGCGACGCTGGTGCTCGACTGGGGCGAGGCGCGCTCGCGCTACCGCGACCAGAAGACGCTCGAGCGCGAAGTGCGCGCGAAGCTCGCCGACCTGCCGGGCGTGCGCCTGTCGTACATCTCCAACGAGCCGGGCGAGAACCTGATGCTGGTGCTCGCCGGCGACGATGCGCAGCTGCTTCAGGACAGCGCCGTGGCGCTCGAACGCGAACTGCACGGCATCCGTGGGCTCGGCAGCATCAGCTCGTCGGCCTCGCTGCTGCGCCCGGAGATCCAGATCCGCCCGGATCCGCAGCGCGCCGCCGACCTCGGCGTCTCCACCGCCGACATCGCGGATGCCGCGCGCATCGCGACCAGCGGCGACTACACCCAGCGCCTGGCCAAGCTCAACCTGCCCGACCGGCAGATCCCGATCCGCGTGGGCTTCGCCCAGAGCGCGCTGCGCGATCCCGCGCTGATCGGCCAGCTGCGCGTGCCCGGCAAGGCCGGGCCGGTGCCGCTCGCCGCGGTCGCCGACATCGCGCTCGGCAGCGGACCGTCGGTGATCTCGCGCTACGAGCGCCAGCGCAACGTCACGTTCACCGCCGAGCTCAACGGCCGGCCGCTCGGCGACGTCATGAAGGAAGTGCAGCAGCTGCCGACGGTGAAGAAGCCGCCGCCGGGCCTGAGCTTCATCAACACCGGCGACGCCGAGGTCTTCGTCGAGCTGTTCACCGGCTTCGTCGTGGCGATGCTGGCCGGCATCGTCTGCATCTACATGGTGCTGCTGCTGCTGTTCAACCATGCGCTGCAGCCGGTGACCATCCTCACCGCGGTGCCGCTGTGCGCGGGCGGTGCGTTCGGCGCGCTGCTGATCACGAACAACATGCTTTCGCTGCCGGCGCTGATCGGCCTGCTGATGCTGATCGGCATCGCGACCAAGAACTCGATCCTGCTGGTCGACTACGCGGTGATGGCGGAGGACGGGCAGGGCATGAGCCAGCACGATGCGCTGGTCGACGCCTGCCGCAAGCGCGCGCGCCCGGTGATCATGACCACGCTCGCGATGGGCGCCGGCATGCTGCCGATCGCGCTCGGCCTGTCGGGCGATTCGAGCTTTCGTCGTCCGATGGCGGTGGCGGTGATCGGCGGGCTGATCACGTCGACGGCGTTGAGCCTGGTCGTGATCCCCGCGGCGTACACGGTGGTCGACGACCTCGGCGGCTGGCTGCGCCGCAGGCTGCGGCGGTCGAAGCCTGGCGACGCCCGGGCGCCGGCGGCCTAAGGGCCGCGATGCCGCGTCAGCGCTGGAAGCGCATGCCCTGCGCTTCGAGCCGCGCGCACATCGCCTTGCGCTGCGCCGGCGACATCGCCTTCGCCTGCCGCGCATCGCGGGCATAGGCGGCGGCGAAGCGGGCGTCGAAATCCTTCGGCAGCATGCGCCGCGCCTGCAGCATCTGCCGCGCGGCGGTTTGTGCGTTGCGCCGATGCAGCTCCGCGCTGCCGCGTCCGCAGGTCGCGACCACTACTGCGCCGGAGGCGCTGGCCGCGATCACCTGCGGCGCGCCGAGTGCGGGCGGTGACGGTCGGGGTGCCGCGGACGCGAGCGCGGCGACGGCGAGCAGGACGAGGACGACGGGCAGTCGGGGCATGAGGGACATCCGGCACGCGGGCGCCGGAGTCTAGCCGGCGACCCGTGAGCGGCCATCACTCGTAGCGCAACGCCTCGATCGGATCCAGGCCCGCCGCCTTCGACGCCGGCATCAGGCCGAAGATCACGCCCACCATCGCCGAGAACCCGGCGGCGACCAGCACCACCCACAGCGGCACGCTGGCCGGCGGGAAGTTGGGGATGAGCATCGCGATGCCCGCGCCCGCGCCGTAGCCGAGCACGATGCCGACGACGCCGCCCAGCAGCGCGAGCAGCGCGGCTTCGAGCAGGAACTGGACGAGGATGTCGCGACGCGTCGCGCCGAGCGCCTTGAGGATGCCGATCTCGCGCGTCCGCTCAGTCACCGACACCAGCATGATGTTCATGATGCCAATGCCGCCGACCAGCAGCGAGATGCCGACGATCCCGCCGAGCACGGCGGTCGCCATGCCGGTGATCTTCTCGAGCTGGTCCTTGATCGAACTGGCCGCCTCGATCTTGAAGTCGTCCTCGGTCCCGGGCTTGAGCCCGCGGCTGGCGCGCAATGCACGGCGCGCGCGCTCGCGCACGGTGTCGACCTCGTCGATGCGCTGGACGGTGAACGAGACGCCGATCATCGGCTGGTTGGAATTCCCGCTCATCGCGCGCGCGACGTCGAACGGAATCACGATGTAGTTGTCCTGGCTGAAGCCGAAGACCTCGCCCTTGGGCTCCATCATGCCCACGACCTTGAACCAGTTCCCGCCGAGCTTGATGTACTGCCCGACGGGATTGTTCGGCAGGTGCAGCTCGTCGCGCACCTTGCTGCCGATCACCGCGACGTGGCGTCGCCCGGCGTCGTCGGCGGGGACCAAGAAGCGACCCACCTGCGGGAAGCGCGCGCGCACCTGCTGGAACTCGCTCGTGGTGCCGACCACCTGCGGCTGGCTGCTGCGACCGCGCCAGCTGGCCTGCCCGGCGGGCACGCCGAGCGTGGGCGCGACTTCACCGATGCCGGCGACCCGGCGCCGCAGCGCCTCGACGTCCTGCGCGGTGAGCGTGTTGAGTTTCCCGGCCGCGAAGTCGTCTCGGTCGTTATCTGCCTCGACGCTCAGCGTGCTGCCGCCGATGTCGGCGAACTGCGCGCGGATCGAGTCGGAGAAGCCCTGGATGAGCGAAACCACCGCGATCACGCTTGCCGTGCCGATCAGGATGCCGAGCGTGGTCAGGAAGCTGCGCAGCCGGTGGGCGGACAGGCTGGACAGCGCGGCGCGCAGCGCTTCGAGGAAGGCCTGCATCAGTGCACCGCCCGGGTCTTGGGCGACTGGCGCACGTCCTCGACGATGCGGCCGTCGAAAACGCGCAGCACGCGGTGGCAGTGCGCGGCGATGTCGGGCTCATGGGTAACGACGACGACCGTTTGCCCCTGCGCATGCAGCGCGTCGAACAGCGCCATGATCTCGGCGGAGGTCTGCGAGTCGAGGTTGCCGGTCGGCTCGTCGGCGAGCAGCAACGACGGCTCGCCCACCAGCGCACGCGCCACCGCGACGCGTTGGCGCTGGCCGCCGGAGAGCTGGTTGGGACGGTGGTCGAGGCGATTGCCCAGGCCCACCTTCTCCAGCGCCTCGGTGGCGCGACGCACGCGCTCGGCGCGCGCCAGGCCGCGGTAGACCAGCGGCTGCATCACGTTGTTGAGCACGGTCTGCCGAGGCAGCAGGTGGAAGCTCTGGAACACGAAGCCGATCTCGCGATTGCGCACGTGCGCGAGCTCGTCGTCGTCCATGCCGGCGACGTCGCGCCCGTTGAGCACGTAGCGGCCTTCGGTCGGCGAATCGAGGCAGCCGATCAGGTTCATCAGCGTCGACTTGCCGGAGCCCGAAGGCCCGGTCAGCGCGACGTACTCGTTGCGGCCGATGGACAGGTCGACGCCGCGAAGCGCCTGCACCACCTCCTCGCCCATCGTGTAGCGCTTCACGATGCCCGCGAGCTCGATCACTTCGCGTCCTCGTCCTTCGCCGCCTCGAGTTCCTTCGCGGTCTTGACCGCGACCTTGTCGCCTTCGTGCAGGCGGCGCAGCGTCTTGGCCGGCCCGACGATCACGCGGTCGCCGGCCTTGAGCCCACCCGTGATGGCCTGCCAGCGGTCGTCGGAGACGCCGGTCTTGACCGCCACCTTGCGCGCGCGTCCGTCGCGCTCCACCCAGACGTGCAGCTTCGCTTCGGTCGCCTTCGCGGCTTCGCGCTTGGGCGCGTCGTCGTCGTCGGCAAGCGCGGCCTCGTCGGTGTCCTCGACCACGGCCTCGACCGGCACCGCGAGCTGCGGCCGGCCGTCGCCGAGGTAGACGTCGGCGCGCGCGCTCATGCCCGAGCGCAGGTTGAGGTCGCCCGGCGCGTCGAGCGTCACCGTCACCTTGTAGGCGCGGGCCTGGCCCTCGATGGTCGGCGCGAGCGCGATCTTGCCGACGCGGCCGTGCAGCGCGGTGTCCGGATACGAGGCGGGATAGACGTCGACGGCCTGGCCGATCGAGACCTGGCCGATGTCGGCCTCGTCGACCTTGAGCTCGGCGATGAGGCCCGAGACGTCGGCGATCTTCATCAGTTTCGCGCCGGCCAGCGCGTTGGTGGACGGAATCGCGGTCTCGCCGACCTTGATCGGCAGGTCGACGATGCGGCCGGCGATCGGCGCACGGATCTCGGTCTTGCCGAGCTGCTCGTAGGCGTCGCCGAGCACGGCCTGCGCGCGGCGCAGGGACTCGGTGCTGGTGGCGAGCTCGGCGCGCGCCTGTTCGAGCGCGAGGCGGTCCTCTTCCAACCGGTTGCGATCGATCATCTGCTGCGCCGCGAGCTTCTGGCTGCGCGCGTACTGCGCCTCGCGCAGCCGCAGCGTCGCGCGCTGGCGCTCGATCGAGATCTGTCCCTGGCGGCGGCCGGCGGACTCGCGGTCGATCGCATTGCGGTAGCTCTTCGGATCGAGCGTCATCAGCAGCTGGCCCTGCTGCACCGTGTCGCCCTCGGCGACCAGGATGCGCGCGACCTTCGCGACAACTTCCGCGGTCAGGTTGACCTCGGTGCCGTAGGCGAGCGTGCCGGAGGCGAGGATGGTCGGGCGCACCGCGCGCGCGGCGGCCGGCTGCACCTGCACGTCGGTGCCGCCTTCGCCATGCAGTCCGCGCAGCGCGAACGGCAGCACGAGCACCGCCACGACCAGCCCACCGGCCAGCCACTTCTTCGTATTCGGGGTCATGGGCTCGGACTCAGCGCGCGATCAGCGCCATCACGCCGTAGATGATCGCGAGCGGCAGCACCGAGACGAGGATCGCCTGGCCCCAGCCGCTGCGGGTGAACGTGCGCCAGCCCAGCGCGCCGAGGAAGATGGTCCACAGCGAGAGCAGGTCGGCGTTCTGCGCGAGCTTGTTCCAGCGCGCGTCGTTCGGCAGCTGCACGATGAGCGGATCGACGTGGGTCAGCATCAGCGACTCCATGCCTGTCTGCGGCGACATGGTGAGCGCGCCGACCAGCGCGATGATCGCGCCGAGCGCGGCGGGCATCGCGCCCCAGGTCGCCAGCGACAGGCCGTGGCGGTAGGTGAGGCCGCGACCGGTCAGCTTGGACGCCAGCCAGAAGTACAGGCCGGTGATCGCGAACATGATCGCGAGGCTGACGACGGTGCCGGCCGTGCCGAACAGGGCCATCGAACGCGCGCCGGGCATCATCGCCCTGGCCTGCGCGGCTTCCTTCGCGGTCATCTGCGCGCCCGACGCGTCGAACATGTGGTCGGCGTACCAGCCCGGATCCACGCGCAGGAAGTAGGCGAGGGTGAAGGCGACGGTGAACGCGACGAGCACCATCCACGGAAGCAGGTAGGTCGGGCGCTCGCGCTCGGCGGCGAACACCTTCGACGGCTGCAGGAAAATATCGACGAGCTTGGTCATCCCTGTCCCTCCCCGGACGTAGTGGCGGCGACTCTGGACCTGCGCCGTCGCCGCCGCATGGGCCGGAGGTCACCCTAGCTGCGCAGGCCCACGCCCCGCCGCAGCAGCCACAGGCCGAGTCCGCCGAGCGCCGCCACGAACGCGAGCATCAGTCCGTAGGCGACGGCGAGCGGCACGTCGCTGCGGCCGAGCAGGCCGTAGCGGAACGCATTGACCATGTAGAAGATCGGATTGAGGTGCGTCGCCGCCTCGGCCCACGCCGGCAGCAGCTTGACCGAATAGAAGACACCGCCCAGGTACGTCAGCGGGGTCAGGATGAAGGTCGGCACGATCGCGATGTCGTCGAACTTCTTCGCGTACACCGCGTTGACGAAGCCGGCGAGCGCGAAGATCGTGGCGCCCAGCAGCACGGTGGTGAACGTCACGAACGGATGCGGCACGCGCACGTCGGTGAACAGCATCGCGATGAGCAGCACGATCGCGCCCACCATGAGCCCGCGCAGCACCGCGCCTGCGACGTAGCCGGTGAGGATCACCCAGTTGGGCATCGGCGACACCAGCAGCTCTTCCACGTGCCGGCCGAACTTCGCACCGAAGAAGCTCGACGAGATGTTGCCGTAGCTGTTCTGGATCACGCTCATCATGACCAGGCCCGGCACGATGAAGTCCATGTAGCGGATGCCGTCCATCTGCCCGACGCGCGAGCCGATCAGGCCGCCGAAGATCAGGAAGTAGAGCGTCATCGTGATCGCCGGCGGCACCAGCGTCTGACCCCAGATGCGGAGGATGCGGTGCACCTCGCGTCGCACGATGGTGCCGAGCGCGACGAGGTGGCCCGAAGGCGGGGTCTGGACGGTGTCGGGCAGGCTGGACATCGGCTTCTCGGTTCGGTGGGACGGGCTCAGACCGCGGCGGTACCGGCGTTCTCGCCGGTCAGGCGCACGAAGAGCTCTTCGAGGCGGTTGGACTTGGTGCGCATCGAGCGCACGCGAATGCCGTGCGTGTCGAGCGCGGCGAAGACGCGGTTGAGGTCCATCGCACGCGGCATCTCGACGTCGAGCGTGTGGTCGTCGGCGACGATGATCGTGGTGTTCTCGATCTGCGGCAGCGAGGCCGGGATGCCGCCGTCGATGTCGAGCAGGAAGCCCTCGACGTCGAGCTTGGCGAGCAGCGCGCGCATGGGACCCTGCTCGACGATGCGGCCGCGGTCGATGATCGCGACGTTGCGGCAGAGGCTCTCGGCTTCCTCGAGGTAGTGCGTGGTGAGGATGATCGTGGTACCGGACGCGTTGATCTCCTTCAGCGTCTTCCACATGCCACGTCGGATCTCGATGTCCACGCCCGCAGTGGGCTCGTCGAGGATCAGCAGGCGCGGGCGCGTCATCATGGCGCGGGCGATCATCAGGCGGCGCTTCATGCCGCCCGACAGCGTGCGGCTCATCACGTTCGCCTTCTCCCACAGTTGCGCACGGCGCAACTCGACTTCCGCGCGCTCGAGCGCCTCGGCGCGCGGCACCCCGTAGAACCCGGCGTAGTTCACCAGGATGTCGACGGGCTTCTCGAACATGTTGAAGTTGATCTCCTGGGGCACCAGGCCGATTTGCCGCATCGCCGCGGCGCGGTCGCGCACGAGGTCGATGCCGTGCACCTCGACGTGGCCGTCGGTGAGGTTCACCAGCGAGCTCACGATGCCGATCAGGGTCGACTTGCCGGCGCCGTTGGGGCCGAGCAGCGCGAAGAAATCCCCGGGCATCACGTCGAGCGACACGCCCTTGAGCGCCTCGACGCGGTTGTCGTAGGTCTTGCGCAGGTCGCGCACGGACAGCGCGGGCGTCACGGATGCGGGCATGACAGGGCTTCGAACGACGTTGCCGGTAGTATAGGCAGCCCCGCGCGCATGCCCGCGCGCTGCAGCGTTCCAGCGGCCGCGCCGCATGAAGCGCGCGCTGCCCGTCAGGATCGCATCGTGGCCATCGTCCAGTTCCCGCTCAAGCTCGTCTCGCGCCGCATGCTGGCGCCGGCCATCGGCCACTACGCCTTCGTGCGCGAGGACGGCCTGCCGCTCGACTTCATCCCGGGCCAGTTCATCCAGGTGCATTTCGAGTACGCGGACGGCGTGCCGACCAAGCGCAGCTATTCGCTTGCGACCATTCACGACCACGCGATGGGCGCGGGCGAGGCGGTGGAGATCGCGGTGAGCTACGTGCCCGGCGGCGCGGCCACCGCGCTGTTCGAAGGCTTGGAGATCGGCGGCACGGTGATGGCGAGCGGGCCGTTCGGACGCTTCTGCCTGATGCCGCAGGACACCAACCGTCGCTACCTGCTCATCGCGACGGGCACGGGCGTCACGCCGTACCGCGCGATGCTGCCCGAGCTGCAGCGCCTGATCGGCGAGCGGGGCGTCGAGGTCGTGCTGCTGTTCGGCGCGCGCACGCCAGCCGAGCTGCTGTACGGCGACGAGTTCCGCACGTTCGCGGATCGGCATCCGTCCAACTTCCGCTTCGTGCCGTGCTTCTCGCGCGAGTTGCCCGAGGCGGGCTCCGCGCATGCGCATGCCGACGTGCGCCACGGCTACGTGCAGCAGTTCCTGCCCGAGTTCGCGCCCGACGCGGCCGGCGACGTCGCCTACCTCTGCGGCAATCCGAACATGGTCGACGCCTGCTTCGAGGCGCTGAAGGGCCATGGCCTGCCGGTGCCGCAGATCCGCCGCGAGAAATACGTCAGCTCGAAGTGAGTCGCCGCCCGGCAATGCCGACCGTTCGTCGGGGCGTGTAAAGCTCGCTTGACAGCGGCCGCGGTCGCGCCCAGCATGCCTGTCAAGTTTCCTTGACCGACTGCCGTGAACCGATCGAAAGCCAATGCCTGCCTCGTCCTCGGCATCGTCCAGATCGCCGCCGTCGGCGCCGCGCGCGTGCTCGCGCCGGGCCGGCTGCCGGACTTCGGGAGCGGCCTGCTGTCGGGCGTGGGCGTCGCGCTCGTCCTGACCGGGATCATCGGGCGCCACCTGCCGGACGTCGCCGATGCGAGCACCCCGGCACTCCGCCGGCGCTACATGCGGGAGTTCGTGCCGGCGATGGCCGGCTACGTGATCGCCATCCTCGGCTCGGTCTGGCTGCTCAAGCAGCAGGTCGAGGATCCGGCGCTCCGGGCGCTCGTCGCGCTCGCACCGGTGCCGTTCGTGGCGCTCGCGATGCGCGCGATGATCCGCCACATCCGCGACACCGACGAGATGCAGCGACGCATCGAGGTCGAGTCCGTGAGCCTGGCCACCGCGCTGGTGTCGCTCGCCTACTTCGCCGCGGGGCTGCTGCAGGCGGCGAAGGTGATCGACATCCCGTCGAGCGCCGCGATGATCTGGGTCTTCCCGCTCGTCTGCCTCGCCTACGGCATCGCCAAGGTCTTCATTTCGCGACGCTACGCCTGACATGGAAAGCCGCGTCCGCGAACTCCGCGAAGCGCAGGGCTGGTCGCAGGGCGAACTCGCCGACCGGCTCGCCGTCTCGCGCCAGACGATCAACGCCATCGAGACCGGCAAGTACGACCCGAGCCTGCCGCTCGCCTTCCGCATCGCGCGGCTGTTCCACGAGCCGATCGAAGCGATCTTCCTGCCCGGAGCCGACGCATGAACCTCGAGTCCTTCCGCCCCACCCGCCGCACGGCCTGGCTCGCGGTCGCCACCGTCGCCACCCTGCTGCTGTCGATCGTCTTCGACCTCACCGTCTTCGCCACGACGCTGTACCCGGCGCTGTGGATCGCCTTCGGCGGCCTGTCGCGCTGCCCCGCGCCGTCCGCCACCGCCTGATCCGTTTCCCTTCCGCTCCACACTCATGGATGTCCCTATGCCTCGCACGCGTTTCCTCGTGACGGCCCTGGCCCTCGCGCTCGCCGGTTGTTCCGGCGGCACGACCGGCCCCGCCGCCCAGCCGGAGGCCGAGTCCGCGAAACGGACGGTCGGCCGCATCGTCTTCGAACCCTGTGCGCTCTCGAGCGCGCTCGCCGCGCAGACGCGCGACGGCATGTGCGGGACGCTCGCAGTGCCCGAAGACCCGGCGAAGCCGAACGGTCGCAAGATCGACCTGCGGATCGCCTGGCTGGAGCCCGGCGACCGCGGTGAGCCCGCGGCCGATCCGGTGTTCTTCCTCGCGGGCGGCCCCGGCCAGGCGGCGAGCGAATACGCGGCGCCCGTCGCGGCCGCGCTGCGCGAGGTGCTCAAGAGCCGCAGCGTGTTCCTGATCGACCAGCGCGGCACCGGCAAGTCGGCGCCGCTCGACTGTCCGACCGCGCTGCGCGACGAATACAAGGACCGCAACGACATCGCCTCGATCGGCGAGTACGCCGGCAAGTGCGCCACGGCGCAGAAGAACGACCCGCGCCTGTTCACGACGACCGTCGCCGTCGAGGACCTCGACGCGGTGCGCACGGCGCTCGGCGTCCAGAAGATCAACCTCGTCGGCGTCTCCTACGGCACGCGCGTCGCGCAGCAGTACGCCAAGCGCCATCCGCAGTCCACGCGCAGCGTCGTGCTCGACGGCGTGCTGCCGAACGACGTCGTCGCCGGCGGCGAGTTCGCCCGCATGTTCGAGCGCACGCTCACCCTGCGCGGCCAGGCCTGCGCGAAGGATCCGAGCTGCGCGAAGCGCTATCCGCAGGACCTGCGCGCGCAGCTCGCGACGCTGAAGCAGCGCCTCGCCGCGGCGCCGGTCGACGTCGAATACCGCGATCCCGCCACCGGCGAGGCCAAGCGCGAGAAGCTCACGGCGCAGACGGTGGTCGGCATCACCCAGATGTTCTCGTACCTGCCGCAGGCGGCCGCGCTGCTGCCGGTGGTCGTCGACGAGGCCGTGCACGAGCGCTACGGCCCGCTGATGGCCCTCGCGTCGCTGGGCGGCGAATCGATGGCCGGCAGCATGAACCGCGGCATGCAGTGGTCGGTGATCTGCGCCGAGGACGCCGACCGTTACGTCGTCGACCCGAAGGATGCGACCACCGCGCTCGGCACCGACATGGCCGACATGTTCTTCGCGGCGTGCCGCACCTGGCCGAAGGGCACGCGCCCCTCGTACTTCACGACGCCGCTGATGGGCGACGTGCCGGTGTTCCTGATGTCCGGCGAGCTCGACCCGGTGACGCCGCCCGAATACGCCGAGCGCGTCGCGAAGTCGCTGCCGAAGGCGAAGTCGGTGGTGCTGCGCGGCCAGGGCCACAACGTGATGGGCACCGGCTGCATGCCGAAGCTGATCGGCAAGTTCATCGAAACCGCGAACGCCAAGGCGCTCGACACCAAATGCCTGGAGACGGTGGCCCCCGTGCCCCCGTTCACCAGCTTCAACGGATGGGAGCCGTGAGCCGGCCATGATCAACGCACGCAACCTGCACAAAGCCTTCAAGACCAAGACCGGCACGGTGAAGGCGGTCGACGGCGTCGAATTCGAAGCCCGCGACGGCGAGATCACCGGCCTGCTCGGCCCGAACGGCGCCGGCAAGACCACCACCCTACGCATGCTCTACACGCTGATGACGCCCGACACCGGCGAAGTCATGGTGGACGGCATCGACGCGGCGAAGAATCCGATCGCCGTGCGTCGCGCGCTCGGCGTGCTGCCGGACGCGCGTGGCGTCTACAAGCGCCTGACCGCACGCGAGAACATCGCCTACTTCGGCGAGCTGCACGGCATGTCGCAGGCCGACATCGCCGCGCGCACCCAGGTGCTCGCCCGGGCGCTGCAGATGGACGACATCCTCGACCGCCAGACCGAAGGCTTCAGCCAGGGCCAGCGCACCAAGACCGCCATCGCCCGCGCGCTGGTGCACGACCCGAAGAACGTGATCCTCGACGAGCCCACCAACGGGCTCGACGTGATGACCACGCGCGCGATGCGCGGCTTCCTGCAGCAACTCAAGGCCGAAGGCCGCTGCGTGATCTTCTCGAGCCACATCATGCAGGAGGTCGCCGCGCTCTGCGATCGCATCGTGATCATCGCGAAGGGCCAGGTCGTCGCGAGCGGCACCGCCGACGAGCTGCGCGAACGCTTCGGTGAAACCAACCTCGAGGACGCCTTCGTCAAGGCGATCGGCTCGGAAGAAGGACTGCACGCATGAAGACCGGACTCATGGCCACGGTGTGGTCGGTGATGCGCAAGGAACTGCGCGACATCTCCCGCGACCGGCGCACGCTGGCAATCGCGCTGCTGCTCGGCCCGCTGCTCTATCCGCTGATCATCATCGGCACCGGCTCGATGGCGGAGAAGCGCGCGAAGACGGAGCTCGACCGCACGCTCACCATCCCGGTGGACGGCATGGAGCGTGCGCCCAACCTCGTCGCGTTCCTCGCCACGCAGGGCATCGTCGCCAAGGCAGCGCCGAAGGATCTCGATGCGGCGGTCGCGCGCCAGGACGAGGACGTCGGCCTGCGCGTCGCGCCCGAGTACGGCCAGGACTGGCGCGACGGCAGGCCCGCGGTGGTCGAGATCGTCGCCGACAGCACGCGTCGCAATGCGGAGATCCCGCTGGCCCGGGTGCGCACCGCGCTGGAAGGCTATCGCGACCAGATGGGAGCGCTGCGCCTGCTGGCGCGCGGCATCGATCCGTCGGTGACGCGTGCGATCAACGTCGGCAACCGCGACGTGGCGAGCGAACAGGCCAAGAAGGGCGTCGTGCTGTCGATCATGCTGCCCTACCTGCTGATCCTCAGCTCGTTCCTCGGCGGCGCCTACCTGATCCTCGATGCGACCGCCGGCGAACGCGAACGCCAGTCGCTGGAGCCGCTGCTGGCGACGCCCGCACGCCGCGGCGCGGTGGTCACCGGCAAGATCGCGGCGGCCTGCACGCTCGGCCTGCTCTCGCTGCTGCTCACGCTGCTCTCGTTCAAGACCAGCGCGCAGCTCGCGACCACCGCGCGCATGCTCGACGTCAGCTTCCTCGCGATGGCCAAGATGCTGTTCGTGCTGCTGCCGATGCTGCTGATCGGCACGTCGCTGCTCACGTTCCTGGCGGCCGGCGCGAAGAGCATGAAGGAGGCGCAGAGCCACATGACGTGGCTGATGCTGCTGCCGATGCTGCCCTCGATCATGCTCATGGTGAATCCGATCAAGACGCAGCTCTGGCAGTTCGCGGTGCCGTTCCTCGCGCAGAACCAGCTGCTGCTCAAGATCGTGCGCGGCGAGCCGATCGACCCGCAGGCCTGGGCGATCTACCTCGCCGGCGGCTTCGGCCTCGCCGGGCTGCTGTGGTTCGCGGCGGTGCGTCGCTACCACCAGGAGCGTCTCGCGATCGCGGGATGATCCGGGCGCGCGTCGGTACGGAGACGGCAGCTTCGGCTGCCGTCTTTTTTTGCGCCCACGGCCGCTTTCACGTCTCGGCGCCAGTGGCGGTTCGACCATGGACGCCTGTCCCGGGAGAGCCGTCATGCGCAGCATCCTCGCCACGCTGAAGTCCGAACACGCGCAGCTGCGCGCCCTGTTCGAGCAGGTCAACGCCACCACCGACCGCGCCGAGAAGACGCGCCTGGACCTGCTCGAGAAGATCGAGGCGGCGCTGGTGCCCCACGCGAAGTTCGAGGAGCTGGTGTTCTATCCGGCCTTCCACTCGCGCGCGAGCCATGAGCAGAAACTGCTGTGGGCGGCCGCGATGCAGGAGCACCGCGCGGTGGAGCAGAGCGTGCTGCCCGACCTCAAGGCCTGCGATCCGACCAGCCGCGAATTCGCCGGCAGCGCGAAGGTGATGGGCGAGCTGATCGACCACCACGCGCGCGAGGAGGAGAAGGAGATGTTCGCGCTGATGCGCGAGCTGTTCACCGCGCAGGAACTCGCCGACCTCGACGTGCAGTACGAGGAGTGGAAGACGTCGGGCATGGCCGAAGGCGTGACGCTGCACGCCAAGCTCAAGACCGGGCTCGCCTCGATCTTCCGGGTGCCGGGCTCCCCGGGCTGATCGGCGCGCGGCGCCACAAAGAAAAAGCCCGGCCGGAGCCGGGCTTTTTCGTTACGCGTTGCGCCGCTCAGGTGCCGGCGTTGAACGAGATCGTGCGGCGGATCGTGACGGGCGCGTCGACCGGCTGGAAGCGCCAGCGCTTCACCGCGTTGACCGCGGCGCGGTCGAAGACCCGGGCCGGGGTCGCGCGCACCACGCGGGCCGCCGACACCGAGCCGTCCGGGGCGACGGTGAACTCGACCTGCACCTCGCCGGACTGCGCCGAGCGCAAGGCCTCGGTCGGGAACGCCGGCATCGGCGTCGACAGCGGACGCAGCTCGCTGTTGCCACTGGACGCGGCCGGCGCAGGGCGGCTCGGGGCGGCGGCGGCGGTCTGCGCCGCGGCGGCCCGCTGGGCGGCCTCGCGTTCGGCGGCGGCGCGGTCGGCCGCGGCCTTTTCCGCGGCGGCGCGATCGGCGGCGGCCTTGTCGGCGGCGGCGCGATCGTTGGCCACGCGGTCGGACGACTGCTTGTCGGCGAGCTGCTTGGCGGCCACTTCCTGCTGCTTCTTCTGGTCCTCCAGGCGCTGCTTCTCGAGGTCGGCCTGCTTCTTCGCCTGTTCCTCGGCGCTCAGCTGCTGCTGCACGGCCTGCTGCTGCGCGACCTGCTGCTGCTCGGTGATCGAGCTCTTCAGGCGGGCCAGCGCGGGATGCTTGGGATCGGCCTTCTCGAGCAGCGCGGTCAGGCGCTGCGCCTCGGCGAAGTCGTTGCGGCTGACGCTCTGTTCGGTCGCGATGACCGCCATCGGCAGCAGGTCGGTCAGCGCGCTCGAGGCGGCGACGTCGTTCGGTGCCTTGTCGCGCAGCGCGAGGTAGTACTCGATCGCGTTGTCGCCGGCCGGCGCGTACAGGCGGTTCTCGTTGTAGGCCTTGCTCGCGGCTTCGCGCAGCTGGTTCGGCGCCATGGCGGCGACCTTGCTGTCGATCACGGTCGCGGGCGTCGCGGCCGGCGTGGCGGTCGCGGCGGTACCGGCCGCCGGGGCGGCGGTCTCGTCCTTGCCGCAGGCGGCGAGCAACCCGCCGAACGCGAGCACCAGGGCGACGCGCGGCAGGACGGAGGCGCGCGGCTGCAGCCGGACGCGGGTATCGGAAATCATGGTCTCACTCCCCTGAGGTGCACGCGGCGCGCGCACGCGCCTAGATCGCTCGGCACGGGCGGCTTTGTCAAGCACCCACGCCCCGTTTTTGCGACGCAGGACGGTGCGGCGGACCGACCCGGGCCAGCCCCGCCGCGACGGGTCAGACACCGACGCGGATCGGCACCGGGTCGGCGGTCACTTGCCGATGCAGAAGCTGGCGAAGACGTGGCCCAGCAGGTCGTCCGCCCGGACCCGCCCGGTGATCGCGCCCAGCGCGTCGTGCGCGCGGCGCAACTGCTCGGCGGCGAGGTCGAGGTGGCCGTGCGCGAGCTCGGCGCGCGCGCGATGCAGTTCGTCGCGTGCCTCGACGAGCGCGTGGACGTGGCGCGCGCGGGCGGTGAACGCTCCGGGCGGCGCCTCGCCGCCCGGACCGACCGCGAGCTCGCGCAGGCGGTGGCGCAGGTCGTCGAGCCCGAGCCCGGAGCGCGCCGAGACCGGCACGCCGTCGAATCCCGAGAGCGGGGCGTCGACGAGGTCGGCCTTGTTGGCGAGCCACAGCACGCGGGGCACGCCGGCGATCGCCTCGGCGACGGCCGCGCGCCCGGCCTCCGGCTCGCGCGCGTCGAGCACGACGATCGCGAGGTCGGCCTGCGCGAGTTCGGCGTGCGCGCGCCGCATGCCCTCGCGTTCGATCGCATCGGTGCTCTCGCGCAGGCCCGCGGTGTCGGCGAGCGTGAGTTCGACGCCGTCGACGCGCACCGTCTCGTGCAGCACGTCGCGGGTGGTGCCGGCGACGTCGGTGACGATCGCGCGGTCGATGCCGGCGAGCGCATTGAGCAGTGAACTCTTGCCGGCGTTCGGCGGCCCGACGATCACCGCGTGCAGGCCGTCGCGCAGGCGGCGTCCGCGCTCGGCGGCAGCCAGCAGCGCATCGAGGTCGACGTCGATCGCATCGAGCCTTCGATGCAGGTCGGCGCCGCCGAGCGTCTCCAGCGGTTCGTCGGCGAAGTCGATCGCGGCCTCGCAGTGCACGCGCACGTGCAGCAGCGCCGCGGCGATCGCGTCGACCCGCTGCGAGAACTCGCCGTCGAGCGCGCGCCGCGCCGCGCGTGCGGCGGTCGCGTCGGCCGCGGCGATCAGGTCGGCGACAGCCTCGGCCTGCGCGAGGTCGAGGCGGCCTTCGAGGAAGGCGCGTTCGGTGAATTCGCCCGGCCGCGCGGGCCGCGCGCCGAGCGCGTGGCAGGCGTCGACCAACTGCGCGAGCACCGCCGGGCTGCCGTGCGCCTGCAGTTCGACGACGTCCTCCCCGGTGTAGCTCGCCGGTGCGGCGAAGTAGAGCGCCACGCCGTCGTCGATCGTCGCGCCGCCGTGCACGAGCCGCACGTGGTGCGCATGGCGCGGGCGGAGGCGTCGTTGCGCGAGCGCCTCGCCGATGGCGCGCGCATGCGGACCGGACAGGCGCACGATGCCGACGCCGCCGCTGCCGGCGGCGGTCGCGATGGCGGCGATGGTGTCGCGGTCGTGCATGCGCGCAGTGTGGCCCGCAACGAAGAAGCCCGCCATCGCGGCGGGCTTCTCGGGGCGTCAGGCCTTCTTGGCGGGCTCGCCGTACTTGCGCAGGAAGTACCACTGCTGCGCGAGCGTGAGCAGGCCGTTGGTGACCCAGTACAGCACCAGGCCGGACGGGAAGAAGGCGAACATCACGCCGAACACGAGCGGCATGAACTGCATCATCTTCGCCTGCGCCGGATCCATGCCCGCGGTCGGCGTCAGCTTCTGGGTGACGAACATCACCGCGACGTTGATCAGCGGCAGCACGAAGAACGGATCGCGTGCGGTGAGGTCGTGGATCCAGCCGATCCACGGCGCGTGGCGCAGCTCGACGGACTCCGAGAGCATCCAGTACAGCGCGAGGAAGATCGGCATCTGCACCAGCAGCGGCAGGCAGCCGCCGACCGGGTTGACCTTCTCCTTGCGGTACAGCTCCATCATCGCCATCTGGAACTGCTGGCGATCCTCGCCGTGGCGTTCCTTGAGCTGCGCGAGCTTGGGCTGCAGGCGGCGCATCTTCGCCATCGAGCGGTACTGCGCGTTCGCGAGCGGCAGCAGCACGAGCTTGATCAGCACGACGAGGCCGATGATCGACCAGCCCCAGTTGCCGATGATCGAATGCAGCCAGGCGAGCACGGCGTACAGCCAGCCGGCGAGCGTCGCCATCGTGTCGAACTTGCTGAAGTCGACCGCGCGCTCCAGGCCCGGCACGTTCTGCGCGGCGATGTGCTCCACGCTCTTCGGGCCCACCCACAGCCGCGCCTGCGTCGTGGCCTGCCGGCCCGGTGCGAGCTGCAGCGTCGGGCCCAGTTCGCGCACGACGTAGTTGGTGCCGCCGACGCCTTCGGGCGTCGCGGTCTCGAACGTGCTGACGTCGCCGGGCTGCGGGATCCACGCGGTGAAGAAATGGTGCTGCAGCAGCGAGATCCAGCCGCCCTGCACCTTCTTCGACAGCGGGCCGTCGTCGGTGAAGTCGGTGAAGGCGCGCTTCTGATACTTGTCCTGCGGGCTGTACCAGGCCGCGCCCTCGAAGGCGAAGACCTGCCCCGAGGTGAAGCCGCCCTTGCGCGGCGGCGGCATGGTGCGGCTGAGCTGGCGGTAGACCGTGCCGGTCCACGGCGCGGTGCCGGTGTTGGCGACGTCGTCGCGCACGCGGACGGCATAGCTGCCGCGGGTGAAGGTGTAGGTGCGACGGATGGTGACGCCGTTCGTGCCCTGCCAGACGAAGGGCACGTCGAGCGTGGCCTGGCCGGCGGGCAGCACGAAGCTGCGCTGCGCGGTGGCGGGGAGGAAGCCGCCGAGGTGGTTCGGCGCGGGTGCACCGCCGACCGCCACCCAGCCGCTCTGCGCGGCGAAGTAATGCTGGGGATCGCTCGACAGCAGGCGAACCGGTCGGGTCGGGTCGGTCAGCTCGCCGATGCCGGGCAGGTCGGCCTGCAGCATCTGGCCGCCGTCGAGCGTCGCCTGCAGCACGTCGGTGCGCACGGTCACCGCGGCGGGCGCGCCGGGCGTGGCGGCCACCATCGCGGGGCCGGCGACCGCGGGCACCGCACCGGGTCGACCGGCACTCGGCACCGCACCGCTGGCGGACGCCGCCTCGACGGCGGCCGGCAGCTGAGGCGCCGCGCGCTCCTTGGTCCATTCCATCCACAGCAGCGTCGCCACCATCAGCCAGGCGAACAGGAGGAAGACGCGGGTCTGGTTCATGGGCAGGCGGACTCAGGCCGGGCGCGCATCGGCGTCGGCGGATGGGGAGGAAGGCGGCGGCGGCATTGTGCCGGCGGGGGCCGGGGGCGGCAACGCGCGTGCACGCCGGAGGAGATCGAGGAAGCCGGCCCGCAATTCAAGGCCGTCGCGCTGCGCGGCGCCGGGCCGGGCCACGAGGACGTAGTCACCGGGCGGGAGCTGTCCGCGCACGTGGCGGAAGGCCTCGCGGAGCTGGCGCTTGATGCGGTTGCGGCCGACGGCCGTCTTGTCGACCTTGCGCGAGACGGCGAGCCCCAGGCGGACGTGGCCTGCGGGATCGGCATGCCAGTGCAGGGCGAGGAACGGCAGGCCGGTACGGCGGCCGTCCTTGAACACGCGATCGAAATCGGCGCGCGTTCGCACGCGCGCCGACCGGGGATGGCGTAGCTGGTTCATGATGCGTCGAGGACGCAGGCTTCCACGGACATCGCGTGCATCGCGGAAGCGGCCCGGCGCGAAAGCCGGGCGACCGCGATCAGGCGGTGAGGCGCTTGCGGCCCTTCGCGCGGCGACGCGCGAGGATCTTGCGGCCGTCGGCCGTGGCCATGCGGGCACGGAAGCCGTGGTCGCGCTTGCGCTTGAGGTTGCTGGGCTGGTAGGTGCGCTTGGTGGCCATGAGGCGGCTCGCGTAATGACAACGATAGTGAACCCGGAAGTCTAGCGGTCCGGGCTCCCGCGGGTCAAGCCGGCGTGACGGCGGCGACCCGGACGAGCGCCCGCCACCTGTGGATAGACGTGGTCCGGGCCTGTGGATAAATGGTAGCCTGCGCGACCCCGATGCGAACCGTCGCGGCCCTTCCGGGGCGCTGCGCGGGCCGCGCGTCGCCCCGCTTTTCCGGACCCGACTTGACCTTCTCGATGGATGCCTGGCCGCGCTGCCTCGAACGCCTCGAAGCCGAACTGCCGGCGGAGGACGTCCACACCTGGCTGCGCCCCCTGCAGGCCCACGTCCAGGACGACCGCACCGTCCTCTACGCGCCGAACGCCTTCGTGGTCGACCAGGTGCGCGAGCGGTACCTCGGCCGCATCCGCGAGCTGCTGAGCTACTTCGCGGGCACCGAGGACGTGAGCCTGGAGGTCGGCGCGCTGCCCCGCGCGCGCGGTCCGGTGCCGGCCGCCGCGATGCCGGCCGCCAGCACCCCGGCCGCGCCCCAGGCCGCCCCCTTCCAGGGCCACCTGGACAACCACTACACGTTCGAGAACTTCGTCGAGGGCCGGAGCAACCAGCTGGGCCGCGCCGCCGCAATGCAGGCCGCGCTCAAGCCCGGCGACCGCGCGCACAACCCGCTGCTGCTCTACGGCGGCACCGGCCTCGGCAAGACGCACCTGATGTTCGCCGCCGGCAACATGATGCGCACCAACAACCCCGGCTACCGGGTGCTGTACCTGCGCAGCGAGCAGTTCTTCAGCGCGATGATGAAGTCGCTGCAGGACAAGACCATGGACGCCTTCAAGCGGCAGTTCCAGCAGGTCGATGCCCTGCTCATCGACGACATCCAGTTCTTCGCCGGCAAGGACCGCACGCAGGAAGAGTTCTTCCACACGTTCAACCAGCTCTTCGACGGCCGCCAGCAGATCATCCTCACCTGCGACCGCTATCCGCGCGAGGTCGAGGGCCTGGAGCCACGGCTGAAGTCGCGCCTGGCCTGGGGCCTGTCGGTGGCGATCGAGCCGCCCGACTTCGAGACACGCGCGCAGATCGTGCTGAGCAAGGCCCGCGAGCGCGGCGTCGAGATCCCCGAGGACGTGGCCTTCCTGCTCGCGAAGAAGATGCGCAGCAACGTGCGCGACCTCGAGGGCGCGCTCAACACGCTGTCGGCGCGCGCCAACTTCACCGGCCGCGCGATCACCACCGAATTTGCGCAGGAGACGCTGCGCGACCTGCTGCGCGCCCAGCAGCAGTCGGTCGGCATCCCCAACATCCAGAAGGTCGTTGCCGACTACTACGGCCTGCAGATGAAGGACCTGCTGAGCAAGCGCCGCACGCGCTCGCTCGCGCGGCCCCGGCAGGTGGCGATGGCGCTGACGAAGGAGCTCACCGAGCACTCGCTGCCGGAGATCGGTGACGCGTTCGCCGGCCGCGACCACACCACCGTGCTCCATGCCTGTCGCCAGATCCGCACGCTCATGGAGACGGACGGCAAGCTGCGCGAGGACTGGGACAAGCTCATCCGCAAGCTGAGCGAGTAAGGTGTGCATGGCGGCTGTGCAGCCCGGGGGCAAGCTGTGGACAATTCGGGGCGGCGCTCGGTGCGTCGATCTTGTCCACAGGTTGGCCACCCGCCGCGGCGGGGTTTCCAACAGGGGTTGGCATTCCTGAAATGCCAATGATTTCAAGGGGTTGGTGGAGTTTTCCCGAATTTCGGCGCCCTCCACCACCACCATGCTTTTGATTTAATCCACTTCTTAGAAACGGTATGGGGAACGGGGTCCAGATGCGCTTTAGCCTCCAACGCGAAGTCTTCCTCAAGCCGCTCGCGCAGGTCGTCAACGTCGTTGAGCGACGCCAGACGCTGCCGGTCCTGGCGAATCTCCTCGTGCAGGTGCAGGGCGGACTGCTCTCGCTCACCGGCACCGACCTCGAAGTCGAGATGGTCAGCCGCGTCGCGGTCGACGATGCCGAGGATGGCGAGACCACGATCCCGGCCCGCAAGCTCTTCGAGATCGTCCGTGCCCTGCCCGACGGCAGCCGCATCACGATCAGCCAGAGCGGCGAGCGGATCTCGGTCCAGGCGGGGCGGTCGCGCTTCACCCTGTCGAGCCTGCCGTCGACCGACTTCCCGTCGCTGGACGACGTCGACGCCACCGAGCGGGTGCAGGTGCCGGAAGCGGCGCTGAAGGAGCTGATCGAGCGCACCGCCTTCGCGATGGCCCAGCAGGACGTCCGCTATTACCTCAACGGCCTGCTGTTCGACCTGCGCGAGAGCTCGCTGCGCTGCGTCGCCACCGACGGCCACCGCCTCGCGCTCTGCGAGTCGGGCCTGGAAGGCACAGGCGCGGCGACCAAGCGCCAGCTGATCGTGCCCCGCAAGGGCGTGACCGAACTGCAGCGCCTGCTGGAAGGCGGCGATCGCATCCTCGAGCTGGAGATGGGGCGCGGCCACCTGCGCGTGAAGCGCGACGACGTCACGTTCACCAGCAAGCTCATCGACGGTCGCTTCCCCGACTACGAGGCCGTCGTGCCGATCGGCGCCGACAAGGAAGTCCGCATCGACCGCGACGTCCTGCGTGCGGCCCTGCAGCGCGCGGCGATCCTGTCGAACGAGAAGTACCGCGGCGTCCGCATGGAAGTCTCGCCGGGCCAGCTGAAGATCTCGGCGCACAACCCCGAGCAGGAGGAAGCGCAGGAAGAGGTCGAGGCCGACACGCGCGTG